>JADGPZ010000016.1 GCA_017882165.1 Candidatus Kapaibacterium sp. | reverse complement strand
ACATCCTTAGTCAAATCGCTCTTTTTCCTTGAGATATTACTTCATTAGCGACGTCCACCTCGGGTTTGGCACCCGCGCGGAAGACCGTGCCCGCGAAGCACGTCTGGTGACACTGCTCGACCGAATCCTCGCGGAAGCCGTGGTTGGCGAGGCGCTGGGTCTCTTCATCGTCGGCGATCTCTTCGACTCATGGTTTGAGTTCGCTTCCGTGATTCCGCGCCGCCACGTGCGGACGATCTCCGGTCTGGCGCGCATTGCCGAGGTCATACCCGTTGAGTATCTGATGGGCAATCACGATTTTGGGCATCGGGATTATTTTGAGAAAGAGCTTTCCATTCCTCTGCATCGGGAGGACATCCAGCGTGAACTCCTCGGCAAGCGATTCTACATTTCGCATGGCGATGGCAAAGCCGCCAACGATACCGGCTATCTCTTTCTTCGCAAGATTCTTCGCAGCCCCATTGCGCAAGCCGCCTACAAGATCATTCACCCCGATGTCGGCATTCCGTTTGCTGATTGGGTCTCGGGCCGCTCCCGGTTGCATACGGACGCGCGCAATGCACTCAAGAAGTATGATGGACTTCGCCAGTTTGCGGAGAAGATCCTGCAAAGCGGCAGCGCGGATTACGTTGTGATGGGCCACAAGCACGATCCCGCAATCATCGAGATTCCATCGGGTACCTACATCAATCTCGGCGATTGGCTCCGCAGTTACACCTACGGCGTGTTTGATGAGACGGGGTTCCGAATCGAGAAAGCCTTATGAAAGTGCTGATGTGCTACAGTGCTTGGTTGTGACCGCAGAACGAAGCCGCAGAAAGCACTTTAGTACTTCAGCACTTTAGCACAATACAATGCCAAGACGATGGTGGTTGGAAGTTCATGATGAAGCCGATTCCGGCCTCCATCTTCCATTTGCCGATCACCATGTTGGAGAGCACCATATTGCAGAGCACATTCCGGAAGAACCGGCAAAACGGAATCGCCGCCGCCTGCACCGTTGGGAGGCCGTCGGTGGAAGCGTGCTCATCGCGGTTGTCCTGTGTAGCGTGTGGCTTTGGTTTGCCGTCAGTAAGGGAATGCCGACGCTCGATCAACTCGAGAATCCGCACCCCGAGCTTGCGACACGCCTCATCAGCGTGGATGGCGAACGGCTCGATCAGTACTTTATCAAGAACCGGACGACGATCGAGCTGAAGAGCGTGCCGCGCAATGTGATTGCCGCGCTCATTGCGACCGAGGACCGCGACTTTTTTCACCACTGGGGCATCAATTTCTGGGGCAATATCCGCGCGGCGTGGACCGATCTCATTACGCTCTCGCCGAGACAAGGCGCCAGCACGATCACGCAGCAACTCGCGCGAAATCTTTATCTCTCGCAGGAGAAATCCATCCTTCGCAAACTTCGCGAGATGGCTTCGGCGGTGCAGATCGAACGGTCGCACACGAAGAACGAGATTCTCGGTATGTACCTCAATGTCGCCTACTTCGGGCGTGGCGCGTATGGCATCGAGGCAGCGAGTCAGGTTTATTTCGGCAAAGATGTTGGGCAGCTTTCGGCGCCGGAAGGCGCATATCTCATCGGCTTGCTGAAAGGTCCCGAGAATTACGATCCCGATGACGATTACGATCACGCCGTTGCGAGACGTAATACGGTGCTCGACAACATGGCCGATGCGCGGTACATCACCAGCGATCAGGCCGCCGAGTACAAGATGGTACCACTGAAAGTCCAGGACGTAAAAGGCTACGAGGGCATCGCGCCGCACTTCGTCGAGATGATCCGGCAGGAGCTGACGAAGAAGCCAGAAATGAAGGGCTATGATCTCTATCGCGATGGCCTGGTCGTTTATACGACGCTAAACGCAACGATGCAGCGCGCGGCGAACAAAGCGGTGGTAGAGCACATTGCGAACTACCAGAAGAATATCATTGACAAGCGATGGCACTGGCCGGCACACATGGGTTTGCTCGATACGTTGCTGACGAAAGCCGTACACATGCAACCGCAATATCGCACTGCGGGAAGCGCCGATATCAAACATGCCATCGAGCGGAGGCTGCGCGACGACAAGGACTTCGTCGATAGCGTCAAAGAAGCCGCAATCCTCATGCAGTGCGGATTTGTCTGTCTCGATCAAGCGACGGGACAAATCCTCGCGATGGTCGGCAGCTCGAACTTCCGTGAGATGCGATATGGGCTGAACCACGTGACGCAGATCGTCCGTCAACCGGGCAGCGCGTTCAAGCCAATCATCTACGCCTCCTGTTTCGAGCACGGCGCGACACCAGAAACCGCTGTCTCCAACGAGCCGATCTCCATTCCCGATGGCGACAAGATCTGGACGCCCGGTAATTTCGAAGGCGAATCTGCCGGTGGCTTCCGCACCATCCGAACGGCGTTGCAGTATTCGATCAATCTTTGCGCGGTCCATGCACTGCTCGACATCACGAATCTGAATGATGTTACTCGCATGGCAAAACGGATGGGCATTAAGTCGAACATCCCGCCCTATCCCTCGATCGCGCTCGGGAGCGCCGAAGTGAGTCCGATGGAATTGACGAGCGCATACAGCACGTTCGCGAACGAGGGCGTTCGGGCAACGCCGTATGCGATTGTTCGCGTTGAAGATCGCAACGGCAAGATCATTTATCGCGCGCATCCTGAATTCGAGAATGTTCTCGAGCCCCGCATCTGTCACATGATGACGAGCGCGCTCTCGGATGTCGTGAACGCCGGCACTGCTGCCCGTATCCGTGGTCTTGGCTTCCACTTCCCTGCCGCCGGTAAAACGGGCACGACGCAGAATTATGCCGATGCGTGGTTCATCGGTTACACGCCGCACTACACCGCCGGCGTGTGGGTCGGATTCGATGACAAGCGCATCTCCTTCACCGGCGCCGATGGACAAGGTGGCCGCGCCGCCGCGCCCATCTGGGGACTGTTTATGAAGTACGTCTATGACGCGCTGAAACCCAAGATCGAGTACTTCACGACCAGCTACGAGAACACCGGCTCACCCGATTTCCCGATTGAGGACCACTCGGGTGACAGCAGCGGGCAAGGCATCGAGTATCTCCCCTCAGTTGAGGGGCAGCATGGGGTGGATACAGGGAGGGGACGATAGAACATCCTAAGAACCCTCGCAGCAACGAGCGAGGAGGAAGGCTTGTTTGCTATTTAATGATAACCATCACCCTCACCGACATCCTCGACATCGCCCAGTACGAAAAAGTCCGCCCGGAATTCCGAACGCGGGTAATTGCAGAGAAGCGGCACCGGCGCGTGCAGGTCGGACCGCTCATGACCTTCGTCTTTGAGAACCGGGCGACCGTGCTCTTCCAGATTCAGGAAATGGTCCGCACCGAGCGGATGGTGCATGACGAAGCCATCCAGCACGAGATCGAGACGTACAGCAAGCTCCTGCCGACGAAGAGCGAGCTATCGGCCACACTGCTCATCGAGATCACCGATAAGGAGAAGATTAAGTCGACGCTCGATTCGCTCGTGGGGCTGACGCACGACGCCATCTTCCTCGTAATCGGCGAGCGAGCGATTCCAACGATTTTCGACGAGGAACAGTCGGAGGAAGGCCGCATCAGCGCGGTGCAGTATGTCCGGTGGCATCTCAGTGATCAGGATGTCGAGCGTCTTCGCCTTGGTCAGAGTGAAGTAAGCCTCGTCGTGAGGCATCCGAATTATCAGCACGCTACGAAGCTGACGGACGAGCAGCGAACGTCGATTGCGCGCGATTTGAGCGAGTAGCCCCGGGAGTATACTCCCGGGGCCACACGTTTCATGAATATGCTCTATGTGACCCGCAAAGCCCATTTCTCGGCGGCGCACCGGCTCTTCAACCCGAAGTTCAGCGATGCCGAGAACCAGCGCGTCTTCGACAAGTGCAACAACCCGCACGGGCATGGGCATAACTACATCGTCGAAGTAACAGTCGCCGGCGAGCCGGACCCGGACACCGGCTACGTGATCGATCTCAAGCGCCTTGCAAATGTGATGGATGAGCATGTGATTGACAAGTTCGATCACAAGCATTTGAACTACGACGTGCCGGAACTCGACGGCGTCATCCCCACTGCGGAGAATATCGCCCTCAAGGTTTGGGAGTTGCTCGAGCCGCACATCACGAACGGCCATTTGCACTCAGTGCGCATTGCAGAGAGTGATAATAATTTCGCCGAGTACCGAGGCAACAGGGATGAGGGCGGAAGGATGAAGGATGAAGGTAAGAATGGACCTCTTTCATCCTTCATCCCTCATCCTTCATCCTTATCATAAACACGATGAACGACCACGGCACCGTAACGACGCTTCCGAATCGCAGCCGCGATATTGACGAGCTTCCAGCGCGCGAGCGGGAGGAGTTTATCGCTTCCCCCTGTGCGATGGGTGCGGCGGAAGATGAGCCGGATTCCAACCCGCGCATCCGCGATGTCACCCGAACGCTGCTCACGGAGATTGGCGAAGATCCCGATCGCGTCGGACTCTGGCGCACACCGCACCGCGTCTCCGCCGCATGGGAATACCTGACGCACGGATATACGGTCAACATCAAAAAGATCCTGAACGGCGCGATCTTCGAAGAGAAGTACGACGAGATGGTGCTCGTGAAGGACATTGATTTCTTCTCGATGTGCGAGCATCATCTGCTGCCGTTCTATGGCCGCGCGCATGTGGCGTATATTCCAAACGGAAAAATCGTTGGACTGTCGAAGCTGCCGCGCATTGTGGATGTTTTTGCCAGGCGTCTGCAAACACAAGAGCGGATGACGCGCCAGATTGCCGATACGATCGAGGAGTATCTAAACCCGATTGGCGTGGCCGTCGTTTGCGAAGCGCGGCACATGTGTATGATGATGCGCGGCGTCGAAAAACAGAACTCTGTCACGACGACGAGCACGATGCTCGGCGCGTTTCAGGAATCGCAGACCCGCTCCGAATTTATGACTCTGATCGGCACCAAGCCGCTTTGAACATGTTTTGAGAAGCCATGCTAAGACGTCAGGAAGCCATGCGGCTGATCCGCACGATCGCAAGCCAGGCCGAGGCGGAATGTTCTGAGATACAGGACGGCCCGAACGTCGTCCTCCAGATTTCGTTACGCCCCGACATCGAACTCGTCCCGCCATCGCCGCCCGGATCGGTCCCGGAGCCAGCGCGCCGTTACCAGGTGCTCCATGTCGAGGACCTCGACAACACCGCCGATCTCGTCTATTATTACTTGCGCAATAACTATGACGTGCTCACGGTGATGACGGCGGAAGAGGGCCTCAAGGCTGCGCTGGAGAAGCATTACGACTACGTCCTGATGGACCTCAATCTGGGTACTGGGATGGGTGGCCTCGAACTGACCAAACTTTTGCGTCAGACTTCAGAATACTCCTGGACGCCCATCGTTGCCGTGACCGGTTTTGCAACGGATGACGACGTGAAGCGAAGCATGGCCGCCGGATGCAGCGCATTTCTTTCGAAGCCCTTTCTCAAGAGCGATCTGCTCCGCATTCTTCACGAACTCGAGAAGCGGGTGATTAACGTGAAGACGGCCAGCGCCTGATTAGCAATCTTTTTGCGAACCACTCAATACCTGTCCGTGGTTTGTCGCTGCTCGGGACCGAGTCCCACGCAATTCGAACGCGCCCAACCGAGTCAGGTCCGGAAGGAAGCAGCTCTCAGCGATTGTACGAGTGTGACGTGGTAAGCTTGGTCCCGTACTTTTTTGCTTTGACACATATCGGTCAGATCGGACCGATCAGACCGATGAGTAAGAGCAGACAACCACCCCGCCCCACGGCCCCCACCCGATTAGCAAGGCGGGCGGTGCCAACGCGGCGGACACTCGTGCTCCTCGAATCCGGACTCATCGTCGGGCTGGCCGAAGGACTCATGGAGGACTTCATCAAGCTCTATTCGATTCCGTCGTATCTGAAGGCTCTGATGCTAATGGTTGGCGTGCTGGGCGTTTTCGCGCTCGCGCTTCGCATCATCGAGCCGATCGTGCGCGGAACGCTGAAAGCCGTCTCCAAACTCGACAAAGGCGGCGGTGCGCTCACCCGAATTGGACTTCATCTCATTATTCTCTTCCTCATCTTCGTCGCGTATGTCCGAGTCTTCTTCCCCCAGTAGCCCTTCCACCGGTAGTTCGCGTGGCGCAGGCATCATGCCTGTTCAGCCCGAGGCATCACAGTCCGCGATTCGTGTCTCGGAGCACATCCAAATTCCCCTCAGCGAGTTGGAGGTCTCCTTCACTCGCTCCAGCGGCCCCGGCGGACAGAATGTCAACAAAACGTCCACGCGCGTCGAGATTACGTTCGATCTCGCGCACTCACCCAGCATTCACGATGATGACCGCACGTGGCTGCAGGAGCGCCTTCGCAGCAAGCTCGACACCGAAGGCCGTATCCATATCGCCGCGCAGGAATACCGGAGCCAACTCCGAAACCGGCAAGCAGCTATCGAGCGATTGGAAGCGATGCTCCAACAAGCCATCCTCAGGCCGAAGAAGCGGAAGAAATCGAAGCCGACGAGATCGGCAGTCGAGAGGCGGCTTGACTCAAAGAAACGAGACGGCGCGAAAAAGCGGGAGCGAAGGACGATGGAATAGCCGGTTAATACCAACACCAATATGCATACCCGGCACGCGATGCAACTCATTCCGGGAGAGTCCGTAGAGGAATTGCAAACGGAGAGGCAAGACTTTACCTCGATTAGGCGGATGATAAGTAAGATAAGCAACGATACATCAAACACATGAAAGATAAGAATATGAAAGTCTGGATGCTGGGACTCGCCGGATTGGTCGGCATATTTGCGATTGCGAAGGTAGCGGGCTGGTGTCCCGGAGGCTCTTGCAAAACCGCCCCGGCGAACGTAAGCTCGCAAGCAACAAGCGCCAGTGTAGCAGGACAAGGCGGCACGTTCGTCTCGCTGGAACAAGCGATGTCGGACGCGAAATCGCAAAACAAAGTCGTGCTCGTCGATGTCTATACCGAGTGGTGCAGTTGGTGCAAGAAGCTGGATGAGGATGTCTATCCCGCGCTGGAGGTTCAGAAAGAACTCCACAATTACTTCACTGCGGTGAAGATCAATGCCGAGTCAGCCACGTCACATACGTTTGAAGGCAAAGAGGTCACCGAACGCGAGCTCGCATCCCATTGGCAGGTAACCGGCTATCCGACCATCCTCTTTCTCACTCCGGACGGAAAGGTCATCAACCAACTCTCTGGCTACATGCCTCCGAAGGACTTTGCGAACACGCTGCGCTATGTCGGCACGGGTGCCTACCGGACGATGTCATTCGAGCAGTGGCACGCAGCACATAGCTGAGAGGATGCTTGTCATCCCCGCGAAAGCGGGGATCCAGACCCCAAGTGCGCAGTAACTGAACCTAGATTCCCGCTTTCGCGGGAATGACAGTTTTAGAATTGTCGATGAGCCTCTAAGTCTTACTACTTCTTCTTCACCGCCCACACTTGCCCGACGTGGACGTAGTCGGCGGCGATGGTATCCTCACCGATGTGGCGCGGGACGCTGTGGCGGTCCTTGGGACGCAGCAGCTTCGGCGGGACGATCTCCTTCAGCACGGTGTCGAAGTGGCCCTTCGTTTCGAGTATCAGTTCGTAACGGATCTTCTCGATCGTGTCCTTGCCGAAGTTCTCGTAGAGCGTGGTGACATAAGGTTTGCCGCCATCGTAATCCTTGAAGACCGAAATCTCAAGGCCGCGGGATTTCTCCCAAACCTCGGGTTCGGATTGGCATCCCAGGAAGAGGCCAAGCGCAACGAGCAGATAAGTCCTATAAGTCATATAAGTCCCATGGGAGAAGCAAGAAAAATGGCAAAACGGTGCCCGGACTTTCCTATGTGGAATCTCTTGACTTCGTGCGGGAGATCCTTCGACTCCGTTCGGCTCCGCTTCGCTATGCCGAACTGCGCTCAGGATGACAAGGCTATTTGTCTCGTCACATGCGCTACGACTCCTCAATCGTCTGTTTCTGCGGCTTCTTCGTCGAATGGGACAGGATAATTTCCGGTGAAGCAGGCCGTGCAGTAGCCAATCTCACCGCCAGCCTTGTTCCGGCGCGGGACGCTTTCGAGCAGCTTCTTTACCGAGAGATACCGCAGCGAATCGACGCCGAGATGTGCGCCGATCGCGTCCTGATCCGCGTGGTGATTCGCGATGAGTTCGCCTTTGCTCGGGAAGTCCATGCCGTACTTGCACGGATGCGTGATCGGCGGCGCCGTGATGCGGAGATGTACCTCGCTCGGCGCGGCCTCGCGGATCAAGGCGATGAGCGCCTTCGAAGTCGTGCCGCGCACGATGGAATCATCTACGACGACGACCTTCTTATCCTTGAGCACGCCCTTGACGGTATTGAACTTGACCTTCACCTTCATCTCGCGGCGGTCCTGTCCGGGCTGGATGAACGTGCGGCCGACATAATGCGAGCGGATGAGACCGATCTGATACTTCGTCTGATTGCCGAGCTTCTGGTTCTGGCTTGCATAGCCGAGCGTCGCGGTGTTCGAGGAGTCGGGGACGTTGATGACTGTCACTTTCCTGGTCGGATCGTGCGTGACCGGCGACTCAATGGCAAGGCTCTTGCCTAAGCGGCGGCGAACACGATCGACATTCTCTTCAAATATTTTCGAATCGGGACGCGAGAAATAAATATACTCGAAAATGCAATAGGTCGGCTTCGGCGCGTGCTCGGCGAGTTGCACCGAGCGGATTTCGCCGGTTGCAACGGTATGCGCGTCAATGATGACGATCTCGTTCGGCTGGACATCGCGAATGTACTCGAAGCCGACAATATCGAACGCGCAGGTTTCGGATGCGACCATGTAGGCGTATTCGCCGTCCGGCAGGCGCAGGCGGCCGATCGCCAGTGGACGAATGCCATGCGGGTCGCGCACGGCGATGAGCGCCGTGTCGGTCAGCAGCGCGAGCGAGTAGGCGCCGCGCGTTTCCAAAAGCGCATCGCGGATTTGCTCGACCTGGTCCTCCTTGTGCGAGTGCGCGACGAGATGCAGAATGAGTTCGCTGTCGGTCGAAGTCTGGAAAATCGTCCCTTGATTGGCAAGCTGCTCGCGGAGCGCGCGAGTGTTCGTCAGGTTGCCGTTATGCGCCAGCCCGAAATTACCGGAGCGGTAGTGCATGTAAAACGGCTGGATGTTCTCGATCTTGCCGCTCGCGCCAGTCGTCGAGTAGCGATTGTGCGCGAGTGCGGCATCGCCAACCAGGACTTCCGAAAGGATTCTGTCATCTTTGAACACATCGAGCACAAGGCCGTTATCCTTGTGGATGGCGAAGCGGCGTTTTGGGCCTTTTCCGTTTTCCTCCCAACTCGCCGCGAGGATTCCGGCAGCTTCCTGACCCCGGTGTTGCAATGCGTGAAGGGCATAATACGCCGTGACGCTCGCCTCAGGATGGTTGAAAATACCGACAACGCCGCAATTGCTCTCGGGCTTATCAATCTCACGATTGCTGTTATCCTGACCCGGAATGCTCAGCACCGGTAACTCAATCGCAAAGGGGTCGGGCGGGGTGTTTGGCATGGGAGCGTGCCTAACACCGGGAGCGGGGTGAGAATTTCATGGCAGCCAGATTGCTCGGAATTTCAGCGGAGTTTCTTAGTTTCTTCGCATGTTCGGCCGCCAACCAAAAGGCATCTTGGGATACCGAAAATATGGGCTTAGTATTTGAGTGGGATCCGGCCAAAGCGAAGATTAACTTCGAAAAGCACGGAGTGCGGTTCGAGGAAGCGATGACCGTCTTCGACGATGAAATGGCGATTACTATTTTTGATTTCGGCCACTCGCAGGCGGAAGATCGATTTGTCGATTTAGGCAGAGCGAAGAATGGAACCCTGCTAAGCGTGGTTTATACCGAGAGGGAAGGTCGTATTCGGCTCATTCATGCGAGACGTGCAAACCGCGAAGAAAGAAGGTTTTATGAAAAAAACAAATAAACATTCCGCGAATGGCGCGACGGCGAACGGAAAAGCCGACGACATGCTCCCGCACTACGATTTTAGTAGCGGCGTGCGCGGAAAGCACTATAAGAAATACCGTGAGGGCGTGACAGTCGAGCTCCTCGGGGAAGGCGCACACGCACGGTTCGTCGCGCTCGATGACGATTTGGGAAAAATCTTCCCCGATTCAAAGTCGGTCAATAACGCCTTGCGTCATATTGTCGAGGCGCTGCCGAAAACAAAACGGAAGCGGGCCGCGTAGCCCTGCCGTCCTCGATCCGTTCGGGAATGCGGTCGGGTTGATCGAGAACCAGAAGTTCAAAGCTGGGAATTA
This sequence comes from Candidatus Kapaibacterium sp., assembly GCA_017882165.1. Taxonomy (GTDB): domain Bacteria; phylum Bacteroidota; class Ignavibacteria; order Palsa-1295; family Palsa-1295; genus PALSA-1295. Next base: position 23,316 of record JADGPZ010000016.1, on the reverse strand, counting down.
GGCTGAAGCTCTGATTTGTCATTCCCGCGAAAGCGGGAATCCAGACCCCGGAATTGCCAGAACTTCGACTCCGCACCCGATCAGATCAAGGGCAGGCATAAAACTTTGACCTCTTCTGAAGGGAGATTTTATCATAATTCTCGGTTCACTAATCATGGTGACTCGCTGCATTGGCGTTATCTTCACGATCCTCTGGATCGCTGCTACCGCGCACGCTCAAACGATTGATCTATCGCGGTTTCATTTTGTGCATGTTACAGTGGCTGGCGAGCAAGTGCAGTATGACCACGTTAATAATCCTATCACCCGTCTCGCACCGATTCAAATTGATAACGCATTCGATTCGGTACTATGGGATTCGACTACCTACCATGCAAGTGCAACCAGTTCATATAGTACGCCTCCTCAAAAAGGTAGCCCGCCATATTGGGAGTCAGGATCCGAATCCAATACAACCTCAGGATCAATTGACACTGCTATGAGAGCAGGTGTGTGCTATGTTCATTTGAATCATCATTGGTTGGAGACTGACGTGAGTAATATCGAAGTTTCCGGTGACGACCATATCCAGGACTGCACGTTGACAGCTCTTCATGTATTGGAGAATGATTCTGCCCATCTCATTCTGGGTTCGGATGTACGAGCGAGCTTGAGCTATTCGGCCACCGATCGGGAAATGATGTCGCATGAGTGGCTCTACAATTACACTGCTCACGACACGACCATCCCTTCCAATCCAGTTTCAATCCGAGTAATGTTTAGCCTCGATCGAGCAGGCGATACTGTTCGCATCTTAGCTGACGTTTCGAAGCATCCAGGCGGCATCATTGGCAATTTTACAATTGTCCCCACAGTGGCCGCCGTGAATATCTCGGTTAACCTTCGCAGAGGTGCGTTTGCCATCTCGAATATTTTTGGCCAGCAAGTTTTTTCTGCTCAGGAGTCTGAGGATGGAATAATTTCTCTCGACACCCATTCCTGGCCGAACGGCACCTACTTCGCAAGGTTCAACTCAGACGCCGGAAGTGCCTCGGCGAAGTTCATTGTACAGCATTAAACAGGAATAACCTGGATTCCCGCCCCCGATCAGGTCGAGGGCAGCCCTTTCGCGGGAATGACAATTTCTCTTCTTTGCGTTAGCGTGCTCGCCACCAGTCAGCCACTTACCCCCAATCCTATACCTGTGGACCTATTTCAAAAGTGTTACGACTTCACGCGGGCCGATGAGGTCAAGGAAGCCGGATATTACCCGTACTTTCGCGCGATCGAGGAGAACGAAGGCCCGGTCGTGCAGATCGAAGGCCGGAAGGTCATCATGGCCGGCTCGAACAATTACCTCGGGCTGACCGCCGATCCGCGCGTCAAGGAAGCGGCGATCCATGCCATCGAGCGTTACGGCACCGGCTGCTCCGGCTCTCGGTATCTGACCGGGACGGTCCGGCTGCACGAAGAGCTGGAGGCCGAAATGGCCGACTACTTCCAAAAGGAAGCCTGTCTGCTGTTCTCGACCGGCTACCAGACGGCACAAGGTGTGATCCCGACGCTTTGCCAACGTGGCGAGTATGTCATTAGCGATAAGGACAATCACGCCTGCATCGTCGCGGGAAATTTGATGTCGAAAGGGATGTACGGCGAAGTCGTCCGCTACAACCACAACGACATGGCCGACATGGAGCGGCGCATTTCGAAGTTGCCGGTGGACGCACCGAAGCTCATCGTGAGCGATGGCGTCTTCTCGACGTCGGGCGAGATTGTCGATCTGCCGCGCATGATCGAGATCGCAGGACTCTACAATGCGCGCGTCATGGTGGACGATGCGCATGCCGTCGGCGTCATCGGCGAGGGTGGCCGCGGCACGGCGAGCTACTTCAATCTCGTCAAAGAGACCGACATGACGATGGGGACGTTCTCGAAGACGTTTGCGAGTCTGGGCGGATTTGTCGTTGGCGAGGAGCGCGTGATCAACTATATCAAGCACAATTCGCAAGCACTGATTTTCTCGGCGAGTCCAACACCGGCGTCCGTCGCGGCGGCACTCGAATCGCTGAAGATTCTTCGCGCCGAGCCCGAGCGCATTCAACGCCTCATCGATAATGCGGACTATATGCGGAGCGGGTTCAAGGCGCTGGGCTTCAAGATCATGGAGTCGAAGACCGGGATTGTGCCGGTCATCATCGGCGATGATTTCAAGACGTTCGTCTTCTGGCGCAAGTTGTTCGATGCCGGCGTGTTCGTGAATGCCTTTATCTCGCCGGGCGTAATGCCTGGTCTGCAGATGATGCGCACGAGCTTCATGGCCACGCATGAGAAGGAACATCTGGACCGAATTCTCGAACTCTTCAAGGAGATCGGCGAAGAGCTGGGAGTTCTGGATGAGGAAGAAGTGGAGCAAACTCGCGTGGCCGGTGCCGCCCTCGGCACCGGCGCGAGTGCCGGGGTCGGCACTCGCCACGCGATCAAAATCCACAAAGTGGCCGGTCGCAAGGACAAGCTCCGCTTCATCCGGCTGCCGTGGGCGCTGTATGAGAATGAGAAGAACTGGGTACCGCCGCTCGAAATGGACCGCATGCGGCTCATTGACGAAATAAAGAATCCGTTCTACAAGCACGCGACAGCACAGCTTTTCCTTGCCGAAGATGAGTCTGGCCGAACCGTGGGCCGCATCGCCGCGATCATCAACCACAGCCACAACGAGATCTATGATGACAAGATCGGATTTGTCGGATTCTACGACTCGATCAACGATCAGCACGTTGCGAATGCGCTCTTCGGTGCAGCAGAGGATTTCCTCCGATCGCATGGCATGACGGAAGTGCGCGGGCCGATCAGTCCATCGATCAATGATGAAGTTGGCTTGCTCGTCGATGGCTTCGAGTTTCCGCCGTGCGTCATGATGCCGTATCATCACGAGTATTATCAGAAGCTCTGGAATGCCGCCGGATACAAGAAGGCGAAGGACCTTCTGGCGTGGCGCATTACGCAGAGCATCGGACTCTCGCCGAAGATCGAGCGTGTCACAACCATGCTGCGCGAGCGATCGAAGGTGCGTCTGCGTGCGCTCGACATGAAGAAGTACGATGAGGAAGTGAATCTGATTCGCGATCTCTATGGCCGTGGCTGGGAAGAGAACTGGGGCGCCGTGCCGCTGACGCAAGACGAGATCACGATGCTCGCCGGCGAACTCAAGCAGATCATCGATCCTGACTTCGTCCTCTTTGCCGAAGTACCCGGCGTGGACGGCAAACCGCAGACCATCGGCTTCTCGCTTTGCGTGCCTGACATCAATCAGGCGTTCCTCGCCGGTAAGCCAATCCCGAAGGGAGCGATGAACTTGCCGACGGCGATCTCCAATCTCATGACGAAAAAGAAGTCGATCGACACGCTGCGCATTATCTTGCTCGGCGTCATGCCGGAGTATCGTGGCCGCGCCGTCGATGCGATGATGTACCGCGAAATCCTCGAGCGATCCAGCAAGAAGGGCATCAAGTTCGGCGAAGCCTCATGGGTGCTCGAGGACAACGCGATGATGTCCCGCGCCGCACAGGTGATGAACGGCGAGCCGTACAAGCGGTATCGCGTGTATGAGAAGCCGCTCTATCAAGGGGAAGAACGAGGACCAGTCTAATAAATGATGAGAATGATGCGAAAAACGATTGCCGGTCTCCTGGTTGCTTGCGTGGGAATCTTCATCCTTCCTGTCGCGCACGCCCAGACCAAGGAACAGACCATCACCCGTCTCGTCACGATGAGCGCCAACGGTGTGCTCGACTCGATGATCACGACTCTCAGCGCTCGGAATGAAGACTTCAACACGCACATCGAGGCGATCAACAAGACGCGGCCGCTGGAAGTCAAGAATCTTGACTCAGTCCATGTCGCCGAGAATGTTGGCAAGACTCTCCAGTTTATCGAGTACCTCAAGAAATACCGGGCCACTGGTAAAACGATTATCGAGCGGTTCGAAGATTCGCTATTCGTGCTCGAAGGAGAGTATCCGCCTGTGCCTGAGAAGAAGCTGATCAAGTCTGTTGCCACCTCATACATCGCGGACAATAAGGCGTTCGACGTGTATGTGGCGGCGCTCAGTAAGATCTATTCGCAGGTCCTGGATGTGCTCCTCTATTTGCAGCACACTCAATATGAGATCGTCAAAGACGTGCCGCAATTCCACTCGACCGGCGATGCCGCAGAGTATCGCAAGCTGATTGCAAAGCTCGACGGCTCGCAGAAGGAGGCAAAGGACGCAGGGGCAGCGTCGCGCAAGGCTTCCGACCGTGCACACAAGAAGCTTCAGGAATTCAATACCGCAGCATCACACAACACTTCAAAATAATGAGTAACGTCAGCGTCCGGGAAGTAACCTCGAAAGCGGACAAACTGAAGTTCGTCCGCATGATGTGGGATATCTATGGCGACGATCCGAACTGGGTCCCGCCGATGGAGATGGACCGGATGAAGTTGATCGACACAACGAAGAATCCCTTCTATCAACATACTAAGATTCGCTTCTGGGTCGCCGAGCGCGACGGCACGATCGTGGGCCGTATTGCCGCCTCAATTAACGACAACTACATTGCCGCACAACACGAGCAAGCTGGCTTTTTCGGATTCTTCGAATCGGTCGATGATCCCGATGTTGCCCACGCGCTGTTCGAGGCCGCCGAGCACTACTTGCGCGAGAATGGGATGAAGGTCGTGTATGGTCCGGCGAATCCCTCGTCGAATGATGAATATGGTCTGCTGATCGAGGGCTTCAACCGGCCACCCGTGCTGCTGCTGACCTACAATCCGCCCTATTACGCATCGCTGTTAGAGCAGAACGGATATGCAAAAGATCACGATCTCTACGCGTGGCTACTATCACAGGAAACTGCACGAAGCGATAAACTCATGCGCGTTGCCAGCGCGATGCGCGAGCGGAACAAGATCACCATCCGGCCGATGAATCCAAAGCGATTCAACGAAGAACTGGCGCTTGTCAAACATATCTACAATACCGCCTGGGAGAACCGGGGCTTCTTCCCAATGACGGACGCGGAGTTCGATTTCCTCGCCAAAGACCTCAAGCCGATTTACGATCCCGAGTTGATCTTTTTCGCAGAGGTGGATGGCAAGCCAGTCGGATTCGCGCTGTCGTTGCCGGATGTCAATCAAGCGTTCCATGCGGGACCACGGATCCCGCGCGGCTTTTTCAATCTGCCAATTGCGTTGTGGAATCTGTTCACAAAGAAGAAGGCGATTGATACGGTCCGCATTATCGTCCTCGGTGTTCTGAAGGAGTATCGCAATCGCGGCGTCGACGCGTTGCTCTTTAGCGAAACGATGGAAGCCGCCAAGCGCAAGGGCTACAAGTTTGGCGAAGCCTCCTGGGTGCAGGAAAGCAACGCACCGATGAACCGCGCCGCCCAGATGATGAACGGAGTGAAGTACAAGACGTACCGGGTGTATAAGAAGATGCTAGGCTGACCGATTATAAATGGACTTAAGAGAACGTCCATTTCGTCCATCCAGTCCATTCGGTTCATGAGACTGAGAAGCAGATTAATATCGCACCTCCGGGCTGCGACAGGTGTTTGCCTCCCGCATGACTTCATCCGAACTCGCCCGGCGCCTTTCGACGCATGACCGCCTTGCTGTTGCCCGCGCCATTTCGCGTGTCGAAAATGACCGCGAAGACGCTGGCGCGCTGCTTCGTGAGTTGGCCCCGAAATTAGGTCACGCCTATCGCGTCGGCATCACCGGTCCGCCCGGTGCCGGGAAATCCACGATCACATCAGAACTCACGAAGCTTCTTCGCACGCAAGGCAAGACGGTCGGGATACTTGCCGTTGATCCCACTTCGCCATTCACGGGCGGCGCGCTTCTCGGCGATCGGATACGAATGCAGGAGGTTTCGATGGATCCGGGCGTCTATGTGCGCTCGATGGCCACACGCGGTTCACTCGGCGGACTTTCTGCAAAAGCCAAAGATGCTGCCGATGTGCTCGATGCCGCCGGGTTTGATTTCGTCCTCTTCGAAACCGTTGGTGTCGGACAATCCGAACTGGACATTGCAAAGGCGGCGGACACGACCGTGGTTGTTCTTGTGCCAGAAAGCGGCGACGCCGTGCAAGCGATGAAGTCGGGCCTGATGGAGATTGCCGATTTCTTTGTCGTCAACAAAAGCGACCGTGAAGGCTCCGACCAGGCTGTTCGCGCGCTCACGACGATTCTCACCTTCCGCGTCACGCACCGGGAAGACGAGTGGATTCCGCCGGTTATCAAAGCCGCCGCAAGCAAGAACGAAGGCATCGATCGAGTGCTTGCGGAGATCGAGAAACACCGCGCGCATTTACTGAAGACCGGCAAACTCGCTTTGCGGCGCATCGAGCGCGAGCGCGAGCGCGTTCACGAGCTTGTCGAAATCATGCTGCACACCGATTTCTGGACTGCGGAGCGATCGGCAATACTCGAACGAGAACTCATCCGCATCTCAGCGCATGAGACGACGAGCTTCGATGTGGCAAGAGAGCTGACGAAGGTGTAGTGGCGCGGTTTCCGCGCCTCTTCGCTTAATTTGAACTCGTCAGGTATAGGAACAGTCGGGCGCGGAAACCGCGCCACTACACTGTGGCAAGTGCCTTCTCAATAATCTGAATCACTTCTTCCTGCGGCAGCGTCCTCGGCTTGAAGCGCGAGCGCGACATGTGGACCGCCTCCTCCAGCGTGGTGAGTTCGCCGCGAAGATAGAGCCACACGTGATAACCTAAACGATTGCGGTCGTTCTCTTCGACGGTCGGAACATCGGCGACCGCCGCGTATGCCTTGCGCGCCAGTTCGGTATCGTGCTCTTTGGAGATGTGGAGGGACATGGGTTATCTTGTGATCGACACCGGCTTTGCTTGCATCGCACCACTTGGCAAGTGTGCAACGAGAGTATAGCTTCCGGCGCTGAGTCCAGAAATGTTAAGTGTATCTTCCAAGTCTCCATTGGTCATAAGACGCGACCAATGCCGCACATCATGACCGGCTTCATCAAGCAGTTCAAAACCCACGCGGCCGTTAAGAGGAAGAGTGAGGTCTTGATCATTCAGCTTCAGAGGAACAGTTGGAGACTTAATCGAGCACGAGAGAATCTGTGTGTTGTCAGGATTAGGGAATACTCGAAAGTCCCATTCGTCCCTGTATCCGTCGCTGCTAATCATGACAGAGGCCGAGAATATCGTTCGCGTCATGGTCATCAGCAGTAGCCCATCCGGATCAACCTTTACAGAATCAGGCATAAAACCAAAATTCGCGAAGTCCTGACTCCTTTGTGAAGAATCCATCCAGACAACGACATCTTTTGGCGTACCATTAGTATAGCCACGCACCGGTATCGGCATCCGGAAGTATGGCGTGCCGGAATTGATGTATGCCTGATGAAATTCAATCGGCGCGCCGGTCTGTCTGCGGTACCAGACGATCGTATCCTTGGGATAGCCGCGGCCATACACCCACTCCTTCCAGAACCATGACAAATCCTGACCACTGATCTCTTTAAAGTCTTGCTGCATATCGAAACTGGTAGCAGTAGAATATGCATGTACGCGACCGTAGTAGCGGACACATTTGAAGAAGGTAGAATCACCGAGATACTGGCGGAGCATCCCGAGGACGGCCGCACCCTTTTGGTAAATTGTAGAGGGATAGTTATTGCTGTGATTATCTGCGGTCGCGGCGCCAAAGAGTGGCAATGCATTTACGGCCGGGTACTTGGAAATAGCGATGTTCGAGTGTTGCGTCGCAAGATATACCGAGCGCCCGAAGAGATGTTCCAGCGCGAGCGCCTCGCAGTATGTTGCGAATCCTTCATTGAGCCACGCATCGTCGAACGTCTTGCACGTCACCCAGTCGCCCCACCACATGTGAGCAAGTTCGTGGATCGCGGTCGTGCTCGCGCCTGCGGTGCTGCTTGCCATTTTCGCTGAATCGCCGATGAGCACGGCCTTATCGAGCGAGATCATCGTCTGATGTTCCATCGAACCGATCGGCGTAATCACGTAGCCTACCTTCTCGAAGGGATACGGCCCGAAAAGTGAATCATAAAACGCGAGTATCTCTCGCACGCGAGCGCGCATGTCCACAGCGGCCTTTGCGCTGTCACGTTGCAGGGCGTAAACTTCGAACGGCTTGTTCAGCGAGTTGGGAATATTTTGCACAGTATAAGGCCCCGTCGCGAACGTGAGCAAGTATGTCGCAATCGGATGGCTGATGTGCCAGTGCATCGTCCGCCAGCCGTTCGAGACGGTATTGCTCAAGAGCAGGCCGTTCGAGGCCGTCACATCACTATCGCGGCAGATAAATGTGAGATCGACCGAGTCCGGCTTATCATCAGGCAGATCATAGCACGGCATCCAGTGGCGGGTGCAACTGGTGTAAGGCGCGTTGAAGCCGACTCCCATCGCGAACATCATCGTATCCTCATCGCTCACACCGCCCCAGTGCATCGTGCCTTGCTGCTCGGGCAAGCCTTTGCCGTGGTAGTACGTCGTTACCGAAAACCAAGACCCGGATGGGATCTGATCTGCGAGCGACAGATGGTATTCACCGTTCGAATCGGCAGGTCCGATCATCGCTGGGACGGTACGCGGACCACTTTTGAAGGGGACCATAATAACGCTAACGCTGTCTATTGTGAGAAACTTAGCGTGTTGAAGAACGTCGGTAATATCGGCAGATGCGGTGGCGCGCATCAAAACATGCCCTTCGATCGAGTCCGTCTGTCGATCAACCTTTACGGTCGCGAGATAGGAATCAGCCTTATAGCCCTTGGCAGGAATTTGGCCAGATGCTTGCCGACCAAGCCCGCACAACAAAAACACCCCAAAAACGACCCGTATTGATGTTCTCATCGGAATGCCGAACTGATAAGCAGACAGAAGAAGTTCTTGCAAGTGACAAAATGGCAGAAATCAGCACATCCCGCTCACTCGCGCCGGTGCGCGCACCCATGCTGCGCCCGGAAGTTATCCTTCCGCGCAACCTGAGTGTACCCTTGCCCGATCACATCATCGCGGCGAGCGAGGAGATGCGCGAGCTGGTCTCGGTCGTGCGGGTCGTTGCGCCGACCTCGATCACGGTGCTCATCACCGGCGAGAGCGGGACTGGCAAGGAAGTATTCGCCGAACTCATTCACGATCTCAGCGGACGCAAAGGTCCCTTCGTGACGGTCAATTGCGGCGCGATTCCCGAGGGCTTGATCGAGTCCGAGTTGTTCGGTCACGAGAAAGGCTCGTTCACCGGCGCGGTCGGGCAGCGCAAAGGATTCTTCGAAGCGGCGCAAGGTGGCACGCTGTTTCTCGACGAGATCGGCGAGATGCCGCTCGCGCTGCAAGTGAAGCTTTTGCGAGTGCTGGAAACCGGCAAGTTCACTCGCGTCGGCTCGACAATGCTGACTACAACCGACGCGCGCATCATCGCGGCGACGAACCGCGATCTCGAGCATGATGTCCGCGCCGGGACATTCCGCAGCGATCTGTATTACCGGCTGCGCGCGGTGATGCTCCGCATTCCACCGCTCCGCAACCGGCGCGAGGACATCCCATTCCTCATCGAGACGATGCTGGACGAATTCGTCCGCAAGCACCACATTGTCGATGCGAGCGGCAAGCCGCAGATGCCGCAGCTCACGCCGGACGCGACACAGCTTCTGATCGATCATGAGTGGCACGGCAATATCCGCGAGTTGCGCAACACGCTCGAACAACTCGTCGTACTTGTCTGCTCAGTCGCGCGATCGGACAATGCCTGCACGATCGCGCGGCGCGATGTCGAGCGCGCACTCGCTTCCAGCATCGGCGACCTGTGGGGTGGCGATGGCGTCGGGCACGATGGCACCGCCTATGATGGCACCGCCTACGATGGCATCGCCTACGATGCACGCGCGAATCGTCCACTGCCGGCCGCGCCACGAGCCGCACCGAAAGAGCAAACGGAGCGCGAGCTGATCTACCGCGCGTTGCTCGAACTGCGCAATGAGATCGCGGAGATCAAAAGCATGTTGCACGAGGGACGCGCTCCCGCGTACGGTGCCACGCACAGCACCGCGCTGGCGCTGCCGCCATCCTCAAGCACGAACGGCGAGCGTACCATTCGTCCGCTCGAAACGATCGAGACCGAGGCGCTCGAACAGGCGCTCACGCATTACAAAGGCAACCGCCGTCACGCCGCGCGCGCGCTCGGCATCAGCGAGCGGACGTTGTACCGAAAATTAAAGGAGAAGGGACTGGAATAGAAGGATGAGGGATGAAGGATGAAGGATGAAAACAGAACGCACAAGCTACTGACTAAGCAGGTGGAGGCAGAGCGACGCTTCTCAAAAATGAGAGGCTCTTTTCATTTCATCCTTCATCCTTCATCCCTCATCCTTCTCTCGGCGTTGCTTGGAAGTTGTTACAGCTTCACCGGCTCCAGCATTCCGCCACATATTCACACCATCGGGATTCCGGGCGTCGAGGATAACTCAGGCTTCGGACAGTCGGAAGTGCGACAGAACCTGAGCGATCTGCTGATTCAGAAATTCACGAACGAAGGCTCGCTCCGCGTTGCGAACCGCGCGAATTCCGACGCACTGCTCGAAACATCCATACCGGCCAGCGGCATCATTGATGAGCCGGTTGGCGTGAGCACGGGCGAGATGGTCAAGGATAAGCGCGTCACACTCCGCGTCCACGCGATCTATCGCGATCAGAAAAAACAAAAGCTGTTTTGGGAGCGCGATTTTACGCAGACCGCGAATTACCAACTCGCCCAAAGTCTGGCCGGACAGAAGAAAGCCCTCCACGATGCCGAAGACCAGGTCGCCGAGCAAATCATGATCGCGGTGATCTCGAATTGGTAGGCTAAAAATGAAAAACCCGAGCAAGCGCGAGTTGCTTCAATCACCGGATAGATTTGTCAATTCAATTCTCAGGGCTACGAGTTGCACCAAAAGCGGTGGCACATTATGCTCGGCGGCATACCACAAAATGCTATAATCAAGATCGTCGTAGCCGTGGATGAGCCTGTTGCGAGTATCGGATGCAGCGAGCCACGGTATTTCGGGGTGCGCGCTTCTGAGTTCTGCACTCACCTTCCCAGCCGCTTCGCCAAGCGTTTCGAAGAGGCGCAACAGAGCGAGAATTCTCATCTCGGAACTGTCCGGATCATCGCCTTCTGCATCGCGAGAGAATTTTACGATCTTCTCGCAGAAGGAGATCATGTGGTCGATCCGATAAAGATCGCTATCCCGCGTAGAGAGGTTGGGCATGTTTGAGGACCTCGCCTCGGAAGGACTTGTTCAAAAATCCGGGTGTGTTGAGATCGACGGTGCGATTGAAGATGTCCCCCAAAGAACGCTGGAGCGTCGAAAGCTCGAAAAACCCTACTCCATGTTCCGGATCGAACTCTACCAGCAGATCGAGATCGCTCGCGGGGGTATCATCTCCTCGAAGCACAGAGCCATAGAGCGAAAGGTGCTTAACATGGTATACCCGGCATAACGCTTCAAGCCGAGACCGGTCGTATTGGAGTGGTCGCATACTCACCATACACCAATCGTGGGAAAAATGTTTACGTAGCGCAACAAATGAGGGATTGCCGTGATCTCGAATTGGTAGCGACTCTTATTCCTTCACGATCCGCTTCGCGATGCCTGGGCCAAGTCGCACGTTGTAGACCCCACTCGCTACACCGCTCAGATCGAGTGGAATACTCTGCTGCATACCGGCTGCAAGCTGGACTTGCTGCACGAGCCGCGTCCGGCCCAGCGCGTCCTCAAGCACGATATTTGCTGGAATACTCTCCGAACCAGTGAGCGAATAATAAAGCGTCACTTCGTTATGCGATGGATTCGGCACGACGGCGTCCAGCGTGAGTGGGAGACCGTTCAACTCTTTCGAGAGTTCGGTTGCGCCGCAGAGGGTGCGGATCGAGAACCCGCCCGTATCCACTTGCGCCAGCGCGATGCAGTCCGATGGCCGCGCCAGACTGGAGGAGAAGTTGATGCCGTCGACCGAGATCGTTGTGTGCTGATTCGGTGCGAGGAATGTCGTGAAATGCAATGTGGCGAGGACTGAGTCCGCAGGCACGGGCGCGATATGCATCGGCATCCCATGCAGCGCAGGCTGGAAGCCTGCGCCACGCGCGAAGGGTTCGTCTGCGCTTAGGAATTGGAGAAGATCGTCGTCGTAGTGCAGCACGAAGTCGATCGCGGTGTCATCGGCAGGCAGCGTGCCGTGCTGTAACAGCTTGTAGGTGACAGGCTGGCCGGGATAGGCGCTGTCCGGCGCGCTGAGGGTAAGTTGCCACGCTACCGGATACTGAATCTCCCGCGCAAGCATGATCGGCGGCAGCGCGGTGTCAGCGTTCGAGGCGATTGTTAGTGTTGCAACATTCTGTCCATGATGTCCATTGGTGTCCATAGCGGTGGAGAGCCACACCGTATCCCGCTCGCCCGGCGCGAGGCAGCGCGCGCTCCACGGCTTCGCCAGTTGGAACGTCGCCGCAGAAAGTGCCACCGATGAATCGCACACCGTGTCGCAACCCGTGTTCTGAATCACGACGAATGTGTCGCGCTCCTGACAGATGGGCGTTGTGCCGAGATCCAGGGCGGATGTTTTGCACGCGAGCAAAGCGGTGCCACGGACGACGTTGACCGAGAGCGGTATGAGTGTGTCGTGTGACATGCTCCCATCTGTCCGGCTCAGGTGTATGATGAATTCTCCGTGCGTGGGACCTTTCTGCCTCGGATGCACAGCGATTCTTCGTTGAATAGAATCGCCCGGCGCGAGTGCAGTGTCACGAGAGTTCAGAATGGTAAACGCATTGCTTCCTGTCATACGCAGCGAGCTGCAAAGCACACTATCGCATCCGGCGTTATGCACCCACACGCTGACGATGGTATCATTCGCGCAGAAGGAGCGGTTGCCGAGATCGAACGCGGTGTCCGAAAGAGAAACGGCAGGATGTGCGGGACCAACGGTCACGCTCAAGTGGATCGGGAGCGTGCCAGAGTGCGGGCCGGAGTAGGAATACGTAAGATTCTGAGTGAAGGAGCCAGGTATCAGCGTGGCGAAGTGAACGCGAATCGTATCGAGCTGACCGGGGTAGAGGGTAAGTGTATCCGAAGCAGGTGTAATGCTCCACTCTTTGCCATGAGTCTGAGACAAGGGCACTCGCAACGTATCACAACCATCATTCCAGAATGTGAACAGCGTATCGGCGCTGAAGGCGCAGTTCGGCAGTGTTCCGAAATCGAACGTCAATGCCGGCACAACAATATTCGAGTAGAGATGTCCATATTGAGCGGTGACCGAAATAACGGTATCGAATGGAATACCCGAAGGCTCGAAGTGCCCGGTAAGGTGTACCGGATATTTTTGCAAGCCCGTCTTTAGGAATGGCAAGAATGAGAGCGGAATGCTGCCAGTGGCCCTTACAACGGAATCGAAAGGCAGGAGGGAAAAATCGGACGACGGATTGCTCGCGCTGGTCAGGCGAATACTATCGCAATTGGAATTGAGGATCGCTATCGCACCCTTTGCTGTGTCGCATCCCACCCTCACATACGTTCCAGGAATGACCGGCGCGGCAAGACTCGCTATTCCAGTAATGGCATGGCTCTCGGACATGCACTGGCCATAATCGAGCGAGACGATCGTGATTGTTGCATGATGCGTTCGAAGATCGTGACTCAGGAAGTTAACGAGAATGCTTGAACCTGCGGAGTTGCCAAGAACTGTGTCCGGTCCGACAATGGAAAAGTTGCCATCCGAATCGTTCGTGATGGTGAGACGAAATCGCCCGGGCAGGAATGAAGAGTCGATCTTGACCAGGATTTTGGAGGTGTCGCATTCGAAAGCGTTTGTGGAGAATGTGGAGTGGAGACTTGGTGGCGGAGTTGCATCCTCCGGGTTCGCAATCCAAAGAGCACCGGTGTCATCCGGAGCAATCACCGTGGAACAATTGCAGCCAATGATATTAAACCGTTTAGCTTCTTGAAATCGAGTTTTCGGACCTCCGATGCTATCCCATGTCGTCCCGCGGTCTATGCTCCCGTATAGTCCGACACCAGTTCGAACAAAGATTTTTTCGCCGCAACCTTCTATACCATCCATCCACGCTACGGGCGGCATCTTGGGCAAGCTGTTCCATGTCTTTCCACTATCGGCAGAAGTTAGAATATCGTTGGTCTCCTGACTTGAATAATACAGTTTGTTGATGGTGTCGGCATAAGCACTAAATCCCGCAACAGAACTCCCACAGCTCTTCCACGAAATGCCGCCGTCCATGGACCGGTATGCCGCCCAATCTCCTTGAGTGTTGAACAAGTGATTCGAATCCAAACTCACAACGGTCGTACCCCGGAGTGCCGGAGCGTTGGCCTTGTAGTCCCAATAGACATCGGCCCCTTCCCATCCATTTGGATTGATCCCCAACGGCTGACTTAACACAAAGCTCCAGGAAACACCAGAGTCGGTTGACTTCCAGGCTTCACAATTGTTGAGGTCGTCCATCGCCGCTGCGTAAAGGGTCTTGCCATCGAAGCATCGAATCGAACTGACATTCAGATTACCAGGAAGCGCGGTTCCAGTGCGCCACGTTCGACCGTCCCGCGTATAGAGGAAGCGTGTGCTGACGCCTGTTACTCCAGTCCGCGCGTTCCAAAAGTATCCGCAGGTGGCACCTGCATTCCCCATGTAATGCCACGTGAATGGCTGCGCAACGGAAGCACGGGTGAGAGCCGCAACCGACACGATGACGAGCGCGCTAATTCGGAACGATTGGATCAGGAATCTCGGGGAGGACATTTTGAAGTCTCGATACTGCTTACTCCAACGACAAGCACGGCCAATGTATTCACCCGGATCTCTTTTCCCGCGCCTCACACCTTCCAACAACTTCACACCACTTCCGAAACGCGGGGGCTGGCGGGGGATCGGGAGGGGGCCGAGGAAGGAGCGGATGTTCGGGTCTTTCCGTCGTGTACAGTGGAGTTGCACTCCACCCGCCGCAGCGGGCGTTCCTGCCATGCCAGATCTCGGGCGATCCGGGCCGGGAAACCCGGCCACTACAATTTTTCAGAATTAATCCAAAAATTGCGATGCCGGGAGGGTCGAACAACGTTGTAATAGATGGAAGGGGGTCTCTTCGCTAAAAAGATGAAAGATGAAGTATGAAATATGAATTATTTCGGAAATCTTCAATTGAGTATATAAATTTATGATGTCGCGGGAACAGCCGGGAGCTCGGGCCGCGTTATAGTATTATGGAAGGGATGCCCTCGCTTCAATTCCGATTCGGTGAACTGGGCTGCACTTGTCTATCGGCTACCGCCTCACGGCAATGCACAACTTGGGACTGGCGGAAAAAGAAGAATCTGGATTCCACCCAATTAGGTCGCGGGTAGGCGCACCATAGGTGCTAACTTCGCGGGAATGACAATTCGGGGCGGCTACTCGCCCTTGCGGTGCCACTTGGGCTGATCGAGGAGGAAGGAGAGGCTGACACGGTGGGTGGCGCCGAGTTGGTCCTGGCCATTGAATCCGAGATAGGCGTAGTCGATGTGAAGCTTCGAAAAACGGATACCGGCGCCGACGCTCCACATGTTCATATCATTATAGCCGCCGCGCAGCGCAAACAGATTTTTGAACTGGTACTCAAGGCCTTCGTGCAAATCGGCGGAAATAGGCCCAGCGTGGACCTGCGCGACCGAGCCACGGTCTTCGAAGCGAAGGTCGGCATCGACGGTCGGCATCAGGCGGTGCGCGCCATCGCCAGTGATGTTCCAGACGTACGCCGCGCCAAGTTTGATCGTGGGCGAGACGAGTTCTTTGGTGCCGGTGCTGTAGGAGAGCAGCGTGGTCGTGATGTCTTGCGCGACGGCGCCGAGCGTAAGCGCATCCCACGGCTTATATCGCGCGGCGAGATCGAAGCCGAGTCCGGTGGCGGTGGTCTGCGGATCGAGTCGGCGATAGATGATTTTGGCGTTCACGCCCCAGGAAAGCGTGGAGTCGAAGACTTTGGCAAACGAGAGCAGTGCGACCCAGTCGTAGTTGCTGAACTGCGAGACTTTGTTGTAATCGAGGTATTCGTTCGGATCGAGTTGGCCGTTCAAGTTGGCATCGACAAGCGCGTTGCGGGTATCGAGGATACCGCTAATGCCGATGTTGAGGATGGAAAGCGCGACGGTCGAGCGCGCATCGAGCGGTACGGCAAGGGCGCCGTAGTTGTACTGCACGGTGCCGTCGAAGCGGGTTTCGTGCATGGCGGTGACCATGGGAAACTGGAGCGCGCCAAGTCCGGCGGGATTCCAGTAGCCAGCGGTGGCGTCCTCGCTGATGGCCGCGCCGGCTCCGCCGAGCGCCAGCGAGCGAGCGCCGACGCCAAGCTGCAGGAACTCGCCAGCGTAATCGGCGACGGACTGCGCATGAAGTTGCGAAGCAAGCATCAGCACAGCCAAGGCGATCGCCAACGATCGGGCTGTGCTACGCGATGGATAGTTACGGAGTCTTAAAGTGTTCAAAACGAATCGGGTCATACGGAACCGCGCCGCAACAGATAGTAACGCAATGATTCGCTTGCTCGCTCCGCTCCGGAAGGTCAAAAAGAAATCCCCTCTCCGCCGTGGCGTGCGCCGTGGCGGATCGGAGATCGACCTTTTGCACGCCTACCGCAAGAAGTTGGTGGAGTTGAAGATCGACCCGCTGCAAATCGAGCGTCTCGATCTCGGCAATGATTTCTACTGGCTGTTCCGGCTGAGTGGATTCATCGCGATTGCCTTTGGCGAGTTCGACCGGATCAACGAGAAGCATTTCGCCGGCAAGTATTCGAGGCCGGTCATCCGATTTTGCAATCGCTCGACGGGAGGCTTTTACAACAAAACGCGGCACGAGATTGGCATTTCGCTTGCGATGACCGTCGAGCATGGGGAAGCGGAGTTTCGGGAGACAATGCTGCACGAGATCGCGCATATCGCACAGCATTCGCACTCGGCGGCGTTCTATGAATTGCTCGCTAAAATCGGCGGAAGCGGAAGAAAAGCGCCGATGACGATGTTGCTTGCCGCGAAGCGCGTGCGATATGTCGAGCGGAATTATCCGGTCATCGTACACTGCCCGAATTGCAAGCGCGAGCACCGCTACAAAACGCGCCGCGCGTTGCGCTATGCGTGCCGCCCGTGCTGTGTGAAGTATGCAGGTGGGAAGTACGATAGCAGGTTCAAGTTTATCGCACAATGAAGTTACCGAATCACGAGACCGATGGCCGCCCGCTCGTCGTATTGTTCGACGCGATGGCGCTCGCCTATCGCGCATATTTTGCGTTCGTCGCACACCCGCTGACGAATGCGCGCGGCGAGAACACCAGCGCGGTCTATGGTTTCATGACTGCGCTCTTCCAGTTTCTCGATCATCACGCGCCGGCATACGCTGCCGTTTGCTTTGACACGCCGCATCCAACATTCCGCCACAAACGATTCGAAGCATACAAAGCCACCCGGCAAGCGATACCGGACGACCTCCCTCCGCAGTTGGACAAGATCAAGGAGATCATCCGCGCATTCCGGATTCCGATGATCGAGGTGCCGGGTTATGAGGCCGATGACATCATCGGCACGCTTGCTCATAGGGCTGAGGAAGCCGGGATGGAATCGCTTCTCGTCACGCCGGATAAAGATTTCTGCCAACTTGTAGACGAGCACATCAAGCTGCTCCGTCCCTCGCGCGATGGCGGTGCGATGGAGATCTTCGACACGGAGATGGTCCGCCAGAAGTACGGACTCGAACCGAAGCAGATCATCGATTATCTCGCGCTCGTTGGTGACTCGAGCGACAACATCCCCGGTGTCCGTGGCATTGGTGAGAAGACCGCCGCGCCGCTCTTGCAGAAGTACGGCACGCTTGCGAACCTCTACGAGCATCTCAGCGAGATCGAGAAGAAGGGCATTAAAGATAAGCTCACCAACGAGCGCGAGAACGCATTCCTCTCATACGAGTTGGCAACGATTGACACGAACGTCAAGCTGCCACTCACGCTCGAAGAGATTCGCTACGGTGTGACGCCGGATTTCGATGCACTCGATGCGCTTGTACATGATCTGGGATTCAAGTCACTCGCGAACCGGCTGCACAAACTGAAGGAGGATGTGCTGAAGTCCGAATCCACTGAAGCGCTCGATCAGGCACTCGCACCAGAGGTGAAGAAGCCGGAGGAGCGCACGGAGGAAGAGCAACTGGAAGCGTTCGACTTCGCGGTAGGACCATCGATGGACGAACAGGATATTCACTCATGGCCGCACGCCTATGTGATGATCCGGACGATCGAGGGCGTGCGCGAACTGGCGAAGCTGCTCAATACTCAGAAGGAGTTTTGCGTCGACCTGGAATCGACGGGACAGGATGCGAATATGGCCGAGATCATCGGCATCTCTTTTGCGGTCAAGCCGGGTGAGGCGTTCTACATTCCGGTTCGATTGCCGGACATTGGATCGGACATCGACGCCACTTCCCTCTTCGAACACATACCCTCCTCCAGTGCCGAGAACGCGCTGACGATGGGCCTGCCGCTTGAGGAAGTGATGAATGTTCTGCGTCCAATCTTGGAAGATGAGCACATCGGGAAGGTGGGCCAGAACATCAAGTACGATGCGCTGCTCCTAAGGCACAACGGAGTCCACATGCGGCCGCTCACGTTCGACACGATGATCGCGGCGTACATTTACCGCTTCGACGGCTCGCATACGATGGATGCCCTTGCGATCGAGTATCTGAAGTATCGTCCTGTGCCGCTCGCGGATGTTGTCGGACAGCTTAAAGAAGGCTCCGTACGACGCTCCATGGCCATCGCGCCAACCGTAAAGCTCGCCGAGTATGGTGCGGAAGATGCGGATGTAACACTGCGCCTTCGCCATGCGCTGGCACCGAAGCTCGAAGAGACCGGTCTTGCGAAACTGTGCGAAGACGTTGAATTCCCGCTCGTCGAAGTACTCACGCAAATGGAGTACCACGGCGTGAAGATCGATTCCGAGCTTCTCGCGCTTGCCAGCAAAGAGATGGAGCGCGAGGCGGAGAATCTGTGCCTCAAGATTTACGAATATGCGGGTGGGCCGTTCAATATTGATTCGCCGAAGCAGCTTCAGGAAATCCTGTTCACGAAGCTCGGTCTGAAGTCTGGTCGGAAGACGAAGACTGGTCTTTCGACGAACGCCGCCGTTCTTGAAGACTTACAGGGCGAGCATCCGATCGCCGAAGCGTTGCTCGCTTACCGACAGTATCAAAAACTGCGCAGCACGTATGTCGATGCGCTGCCGCGGATGGTCAATCCGAAGACTGGTATGATTCATACCAGTTACAATCAAGCAGTCGTTGCAACAGGACGCATTTCATCGACCGATCCGAATCTTCAGAACATTCCGATCAAGTCGGAGATGGGCCGTGCGATTCGCAAAGCATTTGTATCGCGTTTCAAGAAGGGGCAGATTCTCTCAGCGGATTATTCGCAGATCGAACTGCGGATCATGGCGCACGTTACACGCGATGCAGGTCTGATCGAAGCATTCTCGCAAGGTCAGGACATCCACACGCGCACAGCGGCCGGCATTTTTGGCGTGCCGTTGGAAGAGGTAACGCGCGAGATGCGCGGCAAAGCGAAAGGCGTGAACTATGGTATTATGTATGGCATCGGCGCATTCGGGCTTGCGCGCAACGTCCGCATCACGCAGAAGGAAGCCGCCGACATCATTCAAAAATACTTCGCGGCGTTTCCGTTGATTCGGAAGTATATGGATGATACCATCCAGTTCGCTCGCACCAACGGATACGTCCAGACCCTACTCGGACGCCGCCGGTATATGCGCAACATCGCTGCGGCGAATCAGGCGGTGCGCTCAGCCGATGAACGCGCGGCGATCAACGCGCCGATCCAGGGCACAGCCGCCGAGATGATGAAGCTCGCGATGATTAACATTCACCGTGAGATGGCCAGCCGCAAGATGAAGAGCATCATGATCATGCAGGTCCATGATGAGTTGGTATTCGACGTCGTGCCAGAAGAGGCAGACGCGATGATGCCGCTCGTCAAAGAACTAATGTCGAACGCAATGCCGATGATCGTGCCGATTGAAGTCGAAGCCGGGATCGGACCGACGTGGTTCGAGGCGCACTGACGTGGCTTTTGCTCATCATTTCACGACGTACGAGATCATCTCAAGCGACGACGTTGTGTTGGAGTACCGAACATAATAGGGGATTCCCGGCGAGACCCAAAACAGTACCGTAGGGCTGTGAACGCCATTCGAGTAATTGTCGTATCCCATCTTCACAGCGTTGAATGTTCCGGCCGGAACGGTCACGCTTTCCGCACCAAGATAGCTTGCTGTTACTGCGGTGACGTTATGGACGCCACTCGAAAGAACGGTATCAGTTGTGGTCAGCGAATCCCGGGCACCGCCAGCAATCGGCAAACGCAACCAGCCGGAGTGACCTCCAACCTTGTTAGACTCATCAAAATAGTGCGAGATGTCGCCGTTGGCTTCATAATTATAATGGCCGACGGGGCCTTGGTTGACGCGATACTCCATCACGTTGGACTTGCCCGCGAAGGACAACCCGGTATTCAGGACGTAGAACGTGTCAAGCCAGGAGTTTCCGCTCGTGGTAGTCACCCTAAAGATAGAGTAGCTGCCAGGGCTCGGAACCGGTGGCGGATTCCCGCTGCCGTTCGGAGATGTACTATTGCTATTGCATGCGCTCAGAGATGCAGCGAAAACTAATGCTGCGAATAAGAATGGACGATTCGTCCGGTACAAGGGAGTGTATTTCATAACCCAAAAATAACACCCCCAAAGGGTCACCGCGCCGAAATCCCGAAAATATTAGATCGGCGCGGCGAGCGATCAGTATCCAAAAATCTCATCCAAACTCAACTCCTGCACCTCGCCATATTTCGCGAGGTCTTTCATGTCGATCTTGCTTTTGGAGCCGAGGACTGCGATCGTGTAGTTATGATTGCGGATGTTCTGCTTTTGGAAGGTCTCGATGTCCTCGAAAGTGAGCTTCGGCGCTTGCTCGAAAATGTCCTGCCGAATGTCGTGGTCGAGCCCCATCTTGCGCGCGTTCTCGTATGAGAAGAGAATCCCCTCGCGCGTTGTCCGCTCGGTCGAGAGCGAATTCGTCAGCGACACCTTCGATTGCTCGAACAGCTTGTCGGCGCGCGGCATATCAGTGAGCAACTCGAACATACTCTTCATCGTCTCCGGCGACTTATCAGCTTGCGAGCCGACATACGCAAAGATCGAGTAAGGCTCGTCCTTCTTCTTGCCAGCGGAATAGCTGCTCCAGACCGCGTAGGCCAGCGCCTTCGACTCGCGGATGGTCTGGAATGTAATGGAAGCCATCGAGCCACCGTAATACTCGTTGAACAAGCTGATGACCGGTGACTTTCTTGGATCGTATTTCTCCATCCCCTTCGAGATCATGAGAACCTCGGCCTGCGCCATGTCGTAATCGACGAAATAGACTTTGGTCGTTTTCGTATCCTGATGCACATATTCAATCGGCGTTGGCGCGATGCGGCCAGTGGCAGGGAAACGATGCATCTTATCGAGGTCCGTCACGAGCTTACCCGCTGCGGCAGGACCATAGTAAAGCACGCGATGCTTGTATGATGTGAGCGTGTGGATACGCTCGACCAGCTCGCTTGCGGACAGAAGTTGAAGTTCGTTGTTCGAAAGATCATAAGTCTGCGGATTCGTTCTGCCATACACCGCGTAGTTGCGGAGGGCCGACCAAAGGATCGTATTCTTGTCCTTCTTCTCGTCCGCGCGCCCTTTGATCGTGCGGCCGATGTAGTCCTTCAATGCGGTCTCATTCGGCTGCGCCTTCGCCAGCAGCGTCTCGAACAGCTCGACGCTCTGCGCGAAGTTCTTCTGTAAGCCCGTCAGTGAAACCCACACTTCATCGTTGTCCGCGTTGACGCTAAAGCTCGATCCGAGCGCGAAGAATTTCTTCTTGATCTCCTCTGGCGCCAACTTATCCGTGCCGAGGAAATCGAGATAATCGAGCGCGTACTTCAGCTTCTTATCGTGACGGCGGCCCATATCGACGACATAGTACATCGTGAACCGGTCGTTCTCGCTGTTGTGAAGATAATAGACCGGAATGCCGCTCGCAAGCTTTGTCTCGGTGATGTCGTGCTTGTAATCAAGAAAGTGCGGCTTGACCGTTAGCTCCGGCATTGCCGAAACAGTCTTGAGAAAATCGGACTGCGCAGTGCGGTTCGTCTCGACCGGTGTGATAGCGGGTTTCGTCACCTTCTCAATGCCGCGATGCTCGCCTGTCCGTTTGTAGACGATCGCGTAGTTGTCGCGGTAATACTTGTTTGCGAAATCGACGATCTCCTTCTTGGCCTTCCGCCGACCCCAGTCCGGCGGCACGTCTAGGCGATCCATCGCCTCGACGACCGCCTGAATGTCGCCGGCCATCGACTTCACCGTCGTGGCCACCGTGTGCCGTAGGGGGTTCTCTTCCCTCGTTAGGTCGACCAACGTGTCGCCCTCGGGCGACCGGCTGGCATCCCGCTTCAGGTAGAGACGAGTCTCCGACTTCTTGATCAGTTGCCAGATGGCATCTACATCCGTGTTCTTTCCCGACGAACCGCGCTGGCCCTTCTCCGCGTCCTTGCCGGAGTGATCGAGCCGTAATACCGAGATCCTTCGCTGCTTCAGCGGGATCAGCGAGCAGCGATATACCGCATGAAAGGTGTCGGCGTCGTTCTCCTTGCCCGCGATCACCCGCGACACCGTGTCGATGACGACCAGCTCGGCGCGGCACGCCTCCACGATCGCCAGCAGGTCCCTGCCACCGGCGTCGCTGTCCAGCGTTGGTAGCGCGGCAAATGACAGGTACGTCAGGTTGCTCAGATCATCGGGGCCGTATCCCAGAGCGCGTAACCGTTTGAAGAGGTCCCGGCGCGAGTTCTCCATGTCCACGTACAGGACCCGCAGTGGCTCTCTCGCCGGATTGCCTAGGACGGGACGGCCGGCAGCCAGCGCGGCGACTATCTCCAGGGCCAGTAGCGACTTTCCCGCCTTAGCCGGCGAGTAGATAGCGACGTTCTCGCCCCGTGCGATGATCGGCTCGCACAGCCACTCCGTCTCGCTTGGAGTGTCAGCGAATAGCTCATGCCAGTCGATGGGCGTGTAGGGCGCGGCGTGCCCAGTCCACGGCCCGACCTTCTCTCCGTCCTGCCCGACCCCGTCCGCCACGGTCTCGGCCAGCGTCACCACCTCGCCGGCCCGCTCGCCGACACAGAACACCC
>JADGPZ010000190.1 GCA_017882165.1 Candidatus Kapaibacterium sp. | reverse complement strand
TCCATCTAAATATCGCGTCGATTCAGTGGGGATGGCTTGGACTATACTTTGTGCTTGGAATGGTCGTGCTGATTTCGTTCGGCATCGTCATTGCCGGCTTTGCGCTTGTGGTGCCGCGTAACGGCGAGTTCATCGGCGAGATCATGGCGGGAATGCTGCTGCTCGTCTGTTCGGTCTATTTCCCGCCGGATATTCTGCCATCGCTTTTGCGGCGGCTCAGCCTCGCTATGCCGGTCACGTACTGGCTCGAAGGCATGCGCCGTGCGCTTTGTGGTGGCATCCTGCAAATGGATGGTGCTACCGGACCGATCAGTCCGATGCTGGCGGTGCACTCGAATTCCGGGCTGGCTTTGATACTCTTAGCAAGCGCTGCACTCAGCGCGACACTGGCCTATTACTTCTACGGATGGGTCGAACGGCTTGCGAAGGAGCGAGGGATGCTTGACATGGTGACGGGATATTGAGGAAGATATGAAAGATGAAGTATGAAATATGAAAGCAAGATAAGATCGGACGCTACGCGCAGTGTTATTCGCGCCCTTTTCATATTTCATACTTCATATTTCATCTTTTCGATCGGCTGCGCTCCCATCCACAAGCTCACGACACCGCGCCCGACGCCCGAGGCACCGGCACCCTCCGGTACCGGCAAGCTGCCGCAGCCGCCCGCGCCGCCGCCGGAGACACCGCTGCATATCAGCGTGGTCTATCCGCTGCCCGGTCAGTTGCGTCCAGCGGTCGATTCTAATTTTATATTCGGCACGGTTGGGCGCGGCGATGCGGAGCTTACGATCAACGGGCATCCCGTCCCGCTGGCGAAGAACGGCGCGTTCCTCGCGTTCCTGCCGATGCCGAAGGACGGGCAGTACCACCTCGATGCCGGGAGCGGCAGCGATCGCCACTCGCTGACGCTTGGCTATCACGGCAAAGTCCCAACCCCTGCTGAGGCGCATCCGAAGAATTCCTACGAAGCATTTCCCGCTCCCGTATGGGCCCGCGTCATCAAAGGCAGCGACACGCTGCAAACCGGCAACGATGTCGCGCCCGGCGCGCCGGAGCCGGACGGAAACCGGCGCTGGTTTTTCCCGCATGGCACCGCCGTCCGAGTGCTCGGCAAAATGGGAAAGTACTACAAGCTCGATCTCGATCCCAGCACGATCGCATGGGTTGCCGATTCGAATATCGAGCTGCACGTGAGCCCTCCTGCTTCCGCCGGCAACATTGCAGTCCGGCCCGATGACCGGTGGGTTGACATTGTGATGCCGGCGGGTAACGCGCCGTTCCTCATCTCGGACACACATGGACCGGAAGGAAATTATCTCCGCGTCACGATCTATCGCAGACCGGAAGGACATGCGCAAATCTTTACCGAAGTTGATCCGCTGATCCTTGCATTCACAAGTTCTGTTACCGGCACAAACGCGGGCTATGAAATCCAGACGCAGAAGCCGGTTTGGGGATACAAAGCATTCTATCTGCCGGATGGCTCGCTCGATGTGCGCGTGCGGCGGCCGCCGGAGATTGATCGGGAGAATCCGCTGCGGGGAATTCGCATCATGCTCGATCCCGGACATCCGCCGGGCGGCGCGACGGGTCCGACGGGACTCACGGAGCGCGAAGTGAACCTCGCCGAAGCGATGCGGCTGCGCGAGTTGCTCATGCAAAAAGGCGCGACGGTGCTCATGACGCACACAACTTTGAACGGACTCGTAAGCGATGAGAACCAAGTCGAAGAACTCGCCGCTCGGGCTGCGCTGGCCGTGAACGAGGATGCCGATCTCCTGATCAGTATCCACAACAATGCCTTCCCGGATGGGACGAATCCATTCCTGAACTACGGGACATCCACGTTCTACTACCACCCATTCGCCGCGCCGCTGGCGTATGCGCTCGATCGGGAAATTGCGGAGGTGACCGGCATCCCGAATCTCGGCGCGATGGAAAAGAGCCTTGCCATTTGCCGTCCGACCTGGATGCCCTGCGCGCTCACAGAATCGCTCTACCTCATGTTTCCCGATCAGGAGCAGGCCCTCCGCGATCCGAGCTTCCTCGACCAACTTGCCCAGGCCCACCTCCGCGGCATCGAGGATTTCCTGCGTGGGCAGGCGCAATAAATTCGCAAATGTACTGTGGAGTTGTACTCCACAGCCTCTCACCATTTGGAAGAATGTGTGGAGTGCAACTCCACACTACACACACCTATGGGCGTATCAGCATCACCGGCCGCGTCTCCACGCGCCCGTTCATGCGGATGAGGCACTCGTAGATCCCCTGTGGCGCATGCGTCTCGCTTGCGCTCCACGTGAAGCTATGCTCCCCAGCCGCCAACTCGCCCGAGAATATCCGCGCGACCTCCACGCCCAGCAGGTTCACGATCGAGATGTTGGCATGTCCTAAGCCACCTTGCAGTCTTATTGTGGTTGAAGAGGCGAATGGATTGGGATAACAGGCCACCGAGAACCCACTTTCGTTCAACGAAACCGCGCTTACTGAGGGAAGCAAATCTGAGATTTTGGCAAAATAAGGACCTCCAGCTTCCATGACCAAAATCGAATCATTTTGAGCAAAAGAAGTGGCCCGCTTGCTATCCCCGTCAAGTCCTGCACCATCGAATCTCCACGTGGCTCCAGAGTCCTGTGACACAAACACACCGCTATCGCTAGCTTCGAACAGCGCATTACGTGAAACAGTCATTGCATGGATGGTATATGTTTTGAAGCCTGTCAGGGACCAGGTATTTCCAGTGTCCGTGGAGCGATAGATCCCCGCCCTCGTCCCTGCAAAGACGATGTCATTCCCCATATTCGTAAAAGAGCAGATATCGTAGTCCAACAGCCCGGTATTACTTTGCTGCCAACTTACTCCATCGTCTGACGATCGAAAAATCCCCGTTCGCGTTTGCATTCCATTAAAGTAGGCGGTGCCAGCTATTAACTCTGAACCGACGCTGGCCAGCGCAGCCACTCCATCGGACGAGAGTGAATCGGCCACCGACCATGTCATCCCATTATCGTCCGATCTGTAGACGATCCCTCGAACCGATACACCTCCAGCAAAAATGGCATTGTGATGTCGCGTTAACGACGTACAGAAGAATGATGTTCGGCGGGTCCATTCTCCGTGAGGACTCAAGACAAAAATTCCGCCTCGGGTCCCGGCGATGAGATTCGTATCGCTCACCAAAAGGGCATAAACATCTGAACTTGTCAGCCCGTAGCT
Organism: Candidatus Kapaibacterium sp.; assembly: GCA_017882165.1. Lineage (GTDB taxonomy): Bacteria > Bacteroidota > Ignavibacteria > Palsa-1295 > Palsa-1295 > PALSA-1295. The sequence goes on along the minus strand of JADGPZ010000190.1, from coordinate 2,157 downwards.
TATGTCTGTCCAATGCAGTCCATTGTCAGAAGACACCGAGACGTTGCCGCTATTCGATCCGGCGTAGAACACTCCGTGACCTGCTGTGACGATATCTGGGAAATACTCGTCGTAGCCTTGAATCCACTGTGCGCGCAGCGTGCCAGTGCACGAGAAAACCAGCGCGGCGAAGAGAAGGAGTGCATGGGGCCGCTTCGGGTGTAGCGCACGCTTCAGGCTGCGCGAGGTAGCCGGGACTCTGCGCAAGCTGAAGCGTGCGCCACACAGTGCGCGGGGCTGGAGGGTGATCTCGATAAGTCGCTTTGGGAGCATGATGATCTGGTGCTATTGAAAGAGACGCGCGGCGGGGAAAGTGCCCGGGGGTTGAGGGCAAATCGGAGTGCCGTGATTGTCATTCCCCGCGAAAGCGGGAATCCAGGTTCGGCTCAAATGAAAGGTCGGGGCCTGGATCCCCGCTTCCGCGAGGATGATAATTGAGAAATCGTGGCGACCACGTGTAACAAAACACCTCGGTCGGCGTTATTAGTACGTGGTTTTATGGGCACCTATACTTCGCATAGGGGAACTGTGTCTCAGGGAAGTTTCTTCATGAACTCTGAACATAAATTCGATATCATAATTATTTGGCAAGTGGCGAAAGCGAGATGGAATCAACGATGTTCATGAAGCACAAACGCTCGCGCGCAGGCTCGCGCCTTGGATTGGGACGAATGGTTGGCCCCAATTGTTGAGAGCGTTTTAGCTGGCTAAACGCACACTATGGGATTCTTCGACTACCTTTGGATCGGACTGATCGGTCTCGCAATCGGTGTCATCGCGAAACTTCTGACCCCCGGACGCGATCCGGGCGGCTGCATCGTAACGATGCTGATCGGCCTGGTCGGCTCGGTGCTCGGCGGCTCGCTCGCGCGGGCGTTCGGCATCAGCACTACTGACGACGCAATGTGGTTTATCATGTCCGTCGTCGGGGCCATCATCCTGTTACTCATTTACCGTCTGATCATTGGACCACGCAAAACTCCGTAAACTCGCACTGGCGCGCACGCTATGCTTAACGCTGCTGGCGCTCGCCATAGGGTCGTGCCATCGCTCGAACGGACCGCAAGAGAACGGCTTCCATCCGTATGCGATCCGTCATGCCACGCTGCACTTCGAGTACGAGGGCACGGCTCGCGGGAGGGAAGAGATGTACATCGATAGCTTCGGTATCCTTGAAGCCAAATGGGTGCATTCGGAGGTCCAGGAGAAGAAGGATGATAAGGAAGGCTTCCGGACAACAAGCGTCTACACGACGAAGCATCGTGCGCAGGTTACGATCGTCGACTCCGAGAAGAAGATGGAGATCCACATCAAGGACACACGGTTCGATAGCCTCTACCGTTTGGATAAGGATGATGTCCCGTCTCCCGAACAAGTTTTTAGCGAGTATTTCACGAAGCTGAAGTATCACGTTGTTTGCGACACGATTGTCTTAGGGATTCACGCAAAGAAATGGCAGCAGGAAGAGCAACCGATGTTCGTGGTGGAATCCGGCGGCATTATCCTTGGCAACCAGTTCGGTCCGGCCGGACTTGGCTTCGGACTCCGGCTCGTCTCGATCGATACGGTCTCGCCCATCGATCCCTCACGGTTCGTTGCGAAGAGTGATTATCCGATCCAGAACATCACCTCCAACGGCTCGCCTCAGGGTCACCCACAATAACAGGACATGCGCGCCACGAGAATCAAGCGAGAACCAACCGGAATCCTGGTCGTCACCTGGGACGATGGGCACATCTCGTACTACCCCCTGGCCTACCTGCGAGAAGAATGCCCCTGCGCGAATTGCAAGGGAGAATCGTTGTTTGGGCAAACGTATCGACCACCGAAGCTTCAACTCTATACGCCCGGCATGAACGAACTCGACACGCTCGCACCAATGGGACACTACGGCGTCATCGCCAGCTGGAAAGATGGCCACGACACCGGCATCTACTCGTGGGACTATCTCCGCTCGATCTGCCCTTGTGAAGAGTGCTCGAAGGTTCGAGCGACAATGACATGAAGCAATACCATACTATTATTATCACATCTCAATGAAACGAACTCTACTACCGCTCCTCTTAACCCTTCTCATATCGTGCGGCCACAAGACCGACCAGACCGCGACCGTCGATA
>JADGPZ010000189.1 GCA_017882165.1 Candidatus Kapaibacterium sp. | reverse complement strand
GCTGTCCTCGTCGGTGATCCCGGAAAGCCTGCGAAAGAGGTCGAGAAACGGACCGTACGATAGGGAAGAGGTATGCGCAAAGCAGCGGCCCTCGATGAATCGGGGTTTGGCGGATGTGCGATCGTTCGCGGAGCCATTTCGGAATTCGAAAAGCAGACGAGACTTTCCTATTCCCGCCTCACCGACGACGCGGACGATCGAGCCCTCGCCGGCTGAAAGCCGAGCCACGGCAGCCTCCAAAATCGCCAACTCGGATTCTCGGCCTACGAACGCGACGTCCAGGCCGTGGGCGCCGTGAAACGCCGACGGCGATACACGCGCACGGACTAACTCGAAAATGGCAAGGGCCTCTCGCTTGCCTTTTACGAGCACCGAGTCCAACGCGGAATAGACGAAGGCATGGTTCGTCGCGCGGAAGGTCTCTCTGCTCACTAATATCTCACCCGACGCCGCAATGCCCTCCAGGCGAGACGCCGTGTTCACGGCATCGCCCATTACCGTATAACTGGCATTATCGCCAATGCCAATGGTATCGGCGACCACAACGCCGGTATTGATGCCAACATGGAGTGCCAGCGGCTCCGGAAGAAGCTCGCCATGCTTGCGATTAAAGACCTCTAACTCCTGACGGAGCGCAAGCGAAGCGCGGCAAGCATTTTCGGCATCGTGCTCGTTCGTGGCTGTTACACCGAACACGGCCATGATGGCATCGCCGATGTACTTATCCACCGTCCCGCCATGTGCGAGCACGATCTCCGCAAAGCGCGAAAGAATCTCATTGGCAAGCGTGGCTATTACTTCTGCGTCCAGAAGTTCGCTGAGCGAAGTAAATCCACTCAGATCGGCGAAGACGACAGTGACGAGTTTGCGAGAACCCCGCGTCTTCTCGGGTGGCTCCGGACCGAATGCATGATCGGTGACGGATGCTTTGGCGCCGGCAGCGTTAATGCGGCGGGCAATTGGGGTATCGCCCGTGGATGATCGATCGGACGCAGACGATCGATCGGCAGTGGATAGGCGCTCGGCCACCGGGCCAGCCGCAATGGCGGATGAAGCGCCTCGCAATTTGGCAATCTCGCCTTGAAGAAACGTGATCGTACTGGCAACCACCTCATCGCCGACGACATTACGTAGCGCCTCCTGCGCGGCGATGCCTTGCTCGAGCTGAGCGATGCGATCCTCGATTGAAAGTGTAGCAGACATAAATACGATGTTATTGAAGAGAACATACACCGCACGGTGCTCGCACAAAAATAACCAATTTGGGAAGCACAATCGCGCAATTGCCAAGCGACCCTCACGTCTCGGGTTCGTATTGCAGCAGGTGAGCACCGCTGGTAATTTTGGAACGCACTATCCTAGTGTGCCGCTCTCGCCTCGTTCCTGCCTCAGCAAAACAAAGAAACCCTAAGTATAGGTCACTTAGCGGCTTACGAGTTGTTTTTCGTTGCCTCGCCAGGATTCGAACCTGTAGTCGTGTTGGACAACATCCCGCGGTGCCCAAGGCAACGGGTTCTGCCCGATAACAATACTAAAGTTCTCGGACACCAGAAGCGGCGGTTTCATCCACGGATACGGACCATTCTCGTCTTCCCTCTCGGAATTGCAGGGATAGCACGACGAGGGGATAGTTGCAAGCACACTGTGTCTCAATTGATGATGAGCGTCCACTATGAAATAAGGGGAGCAGGGACTACTCGATAACTCAAAATCGCGAGATCAAACGCCTCGTCTCAGCCAGTTTTGTTGCCATATTGTTGCTAAGCCTTCATAGTGCAATATTTTAGAAAGGTAGTAAGACATTGCAATACAATAATTTACAGTCAATCACTGCGGGAGGCCCGGGATTCGAACTCGGAAGCCTCTATCTCGAATGCGCGATATTCCACACACTGCGGTATTGCCAGGGCTTCCCCTTGCGTGTTGGACGCCGTCGCGGTTCAGCCGCGCAATGATCGTCTGGAATGTCTGCCCTTCATCCCGGAACGAGCGAATAAGTGCAATGACCGTTTTCTCATCGGTGCTCGGCCCCAAGTGGATTCCATCGTCGGACAAACGGTAGCCAGAGAAGATGGTCCCGACCCATTGTGTAAGCAAGGGAATGACTCACTCGAACGCTCGGTTCGACGTACATATCCTGTTCTCCCTAACAATGTCAGGGTCCTATGTTCGTGGCACTGCCACCTCGGTACTTTTGAGAAGCGCACTCTTTGTTGCGCTCATGTGCGTTTCCTCGCGTTCAAATTCGCAGGGCAACACCTCCAGCTTCCAACATTTCGGAACATCCGATGGCCTCTCGGAAGGAAGAATTTCCTGCATGCTTCAGGACAGCAAAGGCTTTCTCTGGATCGGGACGTTTTTCGGACTCAACAAGTACGATGGATATTCCTTCAAGCATTACTACGCAACGCCGCACGATGCAAAGGGCCTGCAGAGTAACGTCATCACCGCGCTTTGTGAGGATAGCTCCCACACGATTTGGGTCGGAACGCGAGGTGGAGGTCTGTACGCACTCGACCGAAGAACGGGCAACTTCCGGCACTATGGGCATGACTCCACGAACCACACTTCACTGAGTTCGAATGACGTGACCGCGCTCCTCTGCGATTCAAAAGGTCGCTTGTGGGTTGCAACCTTGGAGGATGGACTAAACTATTTCGATCGCTCGCGGAGCTCGTTCGTAACGTATGAGTATCCTGATAGGGTCTCCTGGTATGGTAGAGCGAATACCGTCGTAATGCTCTTCGAAAGCCTGGGAGGGACGATTGTTATCAGTGGGCATGGTCTACCTGCCGAATTTGACCCTCAAACCGGGCAGTTGGATCCTTTGATTCTTGAACGCGAGGAAATGCCATGGTCAGTTAGCATGGTCTGGCCTTTGGGACAAGGTCCAGGTTGGTTTTTGCTGAAGAGTAAGTATGGCTCCCGCATAAAGCTTTTCTCTACTGTGCGTCTTCAAGCTTTCGAGAATGCTCAGAATTGGGGATTGCTGGCCAAAGGGAGCCAGCCCAATTTCGTCCTGTCCGGAGCATTCGGTGGCGGGGATACCGGAGTCCATTCGGCCGCCCTTATGGGGACTGCGAAAGGGCTGTTCGTCCTTGATCCAGGAGAGCATTCGATCAAGCCATTCCTCGTCGATTCGCCCACACCGGGCATATCGTATGATAACGTCTACACGTGTGGCATGCGCGATGCGGAGGGAAGGCTGTGGATTGGATCCTTCAACGGCCTCTACGTCTTGAACAAGGATGCACTCATTTTCAAGAAGCACCTCTTTCAAGTCAAGCTAAAGGCTGCCTCGCACACTTCGCAAACGGTTAGATCGCTCTATGTAGACCATCAGGGAACACTCTTGGCCGGAACGCTCTCCGGACAAGTGTTCGCTTTGTCGGGCCAGGATAATGAGTTTCACCTCTCAGCAAGTCCCTCTGCGCTTCGGGGCCCGAATCCAATAAATGGCATGACGGAAGATCCCCTCGGGAACACATGGTTTGCCACGACAGCCGGTCCGTTCTTCCTACGGCCAGCCGGTCGGAGCGAACTCACAAGGATAACCTTTGAGACTTCACATAATCTACGGCCACGAAGCAGTTCTCAACTCCGCAAGGAGCCCATCAAAGGGAATCCCAGCGGGTATGCGGTCTACTGTGATCGGGAGTCTCGGATATGGCTCGGGAGCGGAGTACCTAAGGATAATGCAGAAACGCTCCACAGTTACGATATGCGGACGGGCGAGTTCCAGGCCTACATGTACCCCGGTTCTGAAACGGGACACAGTGGAATGCATGGAGTGTATGCATTACTCGAAGACCGCCAGAACGATTTTTGGATCGGTACAGCGGAGGGCCTATTCAAACTCGATCGGACCACGAGGAAATTCACATCATTTCTCTACAATCCGGCCGACGAACACAGCTTAAATCATAATGCCATCGCGACTTTGTATGAAGACTCGCATGGGCGTCTCTGGATCGGGACGTGGGGCGGGGGGCTCGATCTGATGGACAGAAAGAGTGGCCAGTTCAAGCATTTCATGGAAAAGGACGGCTTGCCCAGCAACATTATCTACTCTATACTCGAAGATAAGACCGGATCGCTTTGGATGGCGACTGGCCGCGGCATCAGCCACTTCGATCCGGACTTGCAAACGTTCAGCAATTATGATATTGAAGATGGATTGCTTGATAATGAATTCCAGCCGAACGCTGCAGCCATGCTGCCATCTGGCGAAATGTTCTTCGGCGGCAATCACGGGGTTACAAGTTTCTTTCCCGAGCAATTGAAGCAAAAAGCACCGCGACCACCATTGGCGATCACCTCATTCACGGCGGCGTATGCGCCCTTTGCGAGTGAATTGGTGGATGGGGACAGCGTGCAACTCACTTATGATCAGAACGATCTATCGTTCGAGTTCGCATCGCTCGATTTTTCCAGTCCGCAGAAGAAGCGCTATGCATACATGCTTGAGGGTGTCGATCACAGCTGGGTGAGTTGTGGCAGCCGCAACAGTGGATCCTACAATAACCTGCCGCCCGGTCACTATGTGCTGCGCATCAACTGTGCAGACGCGGCGGGTGTCTGGGATGCCAAAGGGATTGGGATCGATGTTGTTATCGCAAGTCCATACTGGGGAACATGGTGGTTCCAACTGCTCGTGACGGCGAGTGCATTCTCCCTCCTACTCGTTTGGGTCATTCGGCGGCGCGCTCGCGACCGCGCCTATCAACAGATGCTCGATCATGCCTTGGAGAACGAGCGAATGAACATTGCCGGCGAGTTGCACGATGGACCGTTGCAGGATCTCTACGCGACCCGATTCTTGCTGGAAGGTGCTCAAGCAACCGATGCTGATGCTCCGATACACGCGGAACTCGGTGACATACTGAAGAAGGTTCGCGGGGAGCTGCGAGCCGTCACTGGCGAATTGCAGCTTCCACGATTCGAATTCGGTTTAGCTGAAGAGCTGGCGCAATTTCTCGAAAGCTTTGGTGAACAGAATCCGAATATTTGCATTGTGAGCGAAATCCCAATCGATGGGGATGCTCGCTCAGCGCCCACGATGGCAACGGCCGGAACGCTTCCCTTGAAGGTCAAGCAGAACATCTTCCGAATCTTCCGCACGGCGCTGGCAAACGTGAAGAAGCACTCCGAGGCTTCGGAACTGAGTGTTCGCTATTTTCAAGATGGCCGGAAGTGCTCTCTGGAAATATCGGATAATGGCCGTGGGTTCGAAGTAGCTTCGGCGTTGGAGTCTCTTGGCTGGCCAGTTCAGTACATTGTCGCCAACGGCGTTGAGACCCGTTATCTCTGGTGCGGGGACGCGCTGTGCCAGGCGAGAACCGCGACAGATGCGGTGTCGCGGCGGTATTTCCCGGAAGGCGAAGTCATTCCGGCCGGCGGAATGCGCGT
>JADGPZ010000188.1 GCA_017882165.1 Candidatus Kapaibacterium sp. | reverse complement strand
AGGTCGCACGTCCGGCGAGTATAATGACTATGACTGTCAAAGCAATGGCAACAACAAAGAGAACGCTGGCGATGATTTGCTTTGGCTTCATGGTAAGAGTAAGATGTCTGACTCGTTCGTTGTCTCGGCTTGTGCCTATTTCACAGTGTTTCCAAAGAGCTGTGCGGTAATCTTGATCGTCTCGCCGACTTTGCTGCCGACATTCCCCTCAGTGCCGGCGATATTGAAATCCTTGAGCGAAATCGTGAAATCGGCATTAATCATGACGAGATCCCCCGGAGCGCGGAGCCGGGTCTTGTCGCTTTCCGGAATGTAGGTCAGCTTGAATGGAATAGCCAAACTCTTGGTCACGCCATGCATGGTGAATGTTCCAGTCGCAGTGCCAGTGGCGGTGTTGCCTGTGGTCTTCACGTCTTTCATGCCGCTGACGGTAAACGTGATCGTCGTGAATCGGCGAATATCCATCCACTCCGCACTCCACAAATGGTTGTCGCGCGTTGCGTTACCTGTCTTCATCGTTACCGTCTTCGTCTCGACCGTACCACGGAGCTTGGTGAGATCCTGCGGGTCGATCGTGAGTGAGCCGGAGATGCCCTCGCTTGTGCCCTTAATGCTCTCGAGCGGTGCATCGCTGACCCAGATGAATTGATTGTGGCCGACCTTATCGTTGAAAGTGACGGCAACCGGTCCGTTGCTCGGAGCCGCAAGCCGTTGCGCGCGAGCGCTTCCGGAAATGCCTCCGGCAGTGATGAGTGCGAGTGCGATCGCAAAGACGAGAAAGGAGCGTGTCTTGACCATATTCGTGTTGCTTTATGTATTCTGGTACTACGTCTTAAGACGCTGGAACCGCCCTCGGAGTTACAAGCGGCTGTGTTAATCTTTCGTTAGAGTTACAAATCGCGTCTTTCATGTCCATATAACCCAGCCCCGCACCCCGCATCACAGCGTTTGAGCGCTATGAATCAATACTCACGGTCACTGAAGCGCCCCCTCATCGATCCACTGGCCGATCATGAGCACTTGCGTTTGGGTGAGCGCCGGCGCCGGTGGCGGCGCCATCCGCGTGTTCGCATTAATATCGGTTATGCGCTGGTACAACCGGCTTGCACGCGCGTTCCCCGGCTTGACATCGCTCCGAGTGTGCTGGTAGTTAAAAAGCGGACGTGACGAGCCATCATGGCAACCGCTGGTCGCACAACTCAGCAGGATCGGCTGCACGTCACGCGTAAACGAACGCAGTGAATCCGTGCTCTTCAACAGTGTAATGACTGCTGTCGAGGTATCGGTCGGGGAAGCGGCCTGTACGATCGTCGGCGGAATCCCATCGCTATCGATCGCGCTCGGCGCCGTGAAGAGGCCGGAGCTTGAAATGCTGCCCGGTCCGCTGATGATGCTCCACACAATGGCAGGAAGTGAATTGCCATTCAGTGTATCAATCCCAAATTGCTGCGCTCCATCTGTCAGCAATGTGACTGCTGTGGGGATGGCAGCAAATGTTGCAGCCGGTGGGAAATGAATCGCAATCGAGCACTCCGCGTACCGTGTCGGATCCTCAACGGAACTCGCACGGATTGTCACGGTCGAATTTACCAGCAAAGCGAGACTTGGCAAACGATAGTGCGCCGACGTTCCACTGCCAACGATCGTATCTCCGCCCGCAGGCTTCATAATGGTCCAGATTATCCCGGAGGAGTGCGCATAGTCCTGGATGGTTGCGGTCAATTCCAGCGTGCTCGAAAGATCGGCTGTGTCTCGTGCAAACACAGTCGCGGTGATCGGCGAGATGTGGACGGTGAGCAGGTTCACGTCAGGATTGCCGTTGATCGTATACATGCAGCCGCCACCCACCGCCATGAGGAGCAGAGTGAGGGAAACGCTTCGAACAAGCGATGACGCATCACGAAAAGCCCGTGGTCGCTTGGTCATGCGCGGCTCGTCATTCGTGTGTACTCGGTGCTGTTGCATTAGTAGAAAATATGTATCTGCCCGGTCCACTGGCCTGTGAATGTGCCCGTCCCAGTGAGCGGGTTCTTTTGCATCACGCGGTACTCTGGCCGGATCTCCACGTAGGGAGCAGGAAAGAATTCAAGTCCAAAGAGGAAGGCCTGAGCAAAACCAAGGTCTTGTCCCGGATAGTATTCGGTTTGTCCGTAATCATATCGCCATTCGAGCGCCATCCAGGTGATGAGCTCCATGCTGCCGATGACAGTGAAATTCCGGACGATGCGCTGATCCGCGTTTTTGCAATACATCCCTTCGATGTACACCGTAGCTTTGTCGGCAAGTCCGACTCCGGCAAAGACGTTGTACATTTTGAAGGCGCCATTGCTCAGGATCGATGCACCTACTTCGGTATTGATGCCCTGATCGAGCAGTTGTGGCCAAAGCATGACGCGCGCCGATACGCTCGGCTTCGAAAAATCGAAATTCGATGTGATCGTCCCAATCGTCGGATCGACTTGCGCTAAGTTGTAAGCATTGTAAAGACCCGCGTTGATCGTCAACCAGCGCGTTCCCTCGTACGTCAACTCCGCTCCCATTTCGTTGTAGTACGGTGGGATGAGCACGATACCCTTGATGGCCGCTTCCTCGCGCACGAATTCCGTGTGGTCGTCCTGACGGATACCGGTGGAAGGCTCGATCATGCCGACACGCAGAGATGGCAATGAAATCGATGGCTGGTACTGCAGTGCAGCGTCGTAATCGGTCTCGCCCGGATACAGCCCGGCGGATGGTCCGAAGAGATCCTTCGAGTTTGTAAGACCACGGACGTAGATGCTCGCGAAGTTGATGTTCGTGTAAGCCGAAAGCTCAGGAGTCGCCACAACACCAAGCGAGCCGGTGAGCTGCATGGGAATCAGCATCATCTGGTTCGTCTTGGACTCGCGCACAAGCTGAAATCGCGCATCGCCGCCGGGGAAGAAATGGCCGCCAAGCATACCGTTGGTCTTTGGAGCCGGAGCGAGCGAGGACGTGTCTTCTTCGGCGGAGTGCCACTTAAAGAGTCCGGTTTCGTTCATCATCTCCCATCCGAGGGAGGTCCGCAGTCCGCTGCCCTGGGGTATAAAATGGCAGACGGAACAGCGCGTACCGGTCAATAGCGAAAAGCGCGGGATTGCGCGAGCCCCGGTCGCGGTCAAGGCCATGAAGGCGATGAGGAGGAAGGCGTTCTTGCCCGGCTGTGAGAGAATGGTCATTGAGTGTTGATGTACGGAATCAGACAATCGGCGGAATCCAGGTTCAGACAAGTTTGATGTGGAGCACCTGAGCGGTTGCGTCGTACGTGGTATTGTACGGCACGAGCGGAGATGGAGCCGGCCCGGACAATACTGTCCCATCGAGCGCAAAATTCGAATTGTGGCACGAGCAGTGAATATTGCTGCCGGCAAGCTGCGAATCAACAGGGCAGCTTGCGTGCGTGCATCGCTGCGAGAACGCATGATAGACGCCGTTCGTAAGTGTGACAAGCACGCCCATGCCATCCGGCCCGGTAATTCCGGACGCGGTCTTGAACGGGTGCGATGGCGTCAGATCCGAGACATCGACAGCCACTTTGCCATCCGGTCCGACCGGGTTCGATGCGATGAGCGGTGCGATGGGCGCGGATGTCGGAAGACAGGACTCAACGACCGGCAGCACCATGATGCCCATCGCCAATCCGCCCGTCACTTTGCCGGCGCCTGAGAGAAAATCCCTTCGAGTCAGTTTCATTCGCTTATAGACACCATTGGAGGTCGTGTGTCACGCATACGGTGATAATGTTATTCAAGATTCATGCGAAAATGCCAAAAGCCTGAGAATTGGCTCTGTGCTCATCCTTCGATCACCATGATTGCTCGCACCGTAAAGTAAATTGCCAGCACGATCATCGCGATGCCAAATCCCACGGTCACCTTCTTCGCACGTTCGGTTGAAAATGATTTCTTGGCCCGATAGCTCATCACCGCAAGTAGCGAGAGGTAGGAGCCGATCCCTAACCCGCCAGCCACCAGAAAAAGCAATCGCACTCGAACGGTGAGTTCGCCGACCAAGCCGATGTCCTTGAGGATCTGCGCCGCCAGCAGCCACCAGGCGATCATCATCGGATTCGTGAACGCCAGTGAAAAACCGGTGAAGTATCCGATGACCGGATTGCGAAGTCTGTCAGGATTGTCAGAGGTCTTTCGAGCCGCTTTTCCTCGAGCCAGTGGGACGCTTGCCGCATCAGCGGTCGGCGGCAATTGCTCTTCCTGGCGGCTTTCCCTAATCGCTGCGATCCCCAATACCATGGTGAGGATGGCGTTGACTAACCAAAAAATGGCTTCGACTTGTGGCTTCTGCATGAACATCGCCACGCCGAACATCGCCGCCGCACCATAAACCAAATCGGACGAGACAGAGCCAGCCACGACCGCAAACGCAGACTTGAGGTATCCCTTGAGTGCGCGCCGAGCGGTCTCGAACTGCGACGCACCGACCGGTATCGCCGCCAAAAATCCGAGCACGTAGACGCTAACGAACAGCAGCGCGGTACTAAAGAGCGAATGCACGTTCAGGAGAGAGTGAGATCGTTACCGGCCGCTGGGCGGCTAACTGGCGGAAGTGTCTGTCGATGTGCGCTTCAATATCGGAATCCGGGAGTCGATCGAAGCACCGGACTTCCTTGCAAAACTTCCCATATTTGTTGATACAGGTGATATTGCGGCAGGGTGTCGCCCCGGAAAACGAGCGCGATACGACATCCTGGTTTGCAGGTACGTGGTGGGCCGCCTCAGAGTCATATCCATACATTCGGGAGTCCGTGGCGCCATAAATCGCCAAAACGGCAGTCTGATTCCGCAATACTTCGCGCCCATCGGAGGAAACCTTGCGGCATGCTGCAATATGCAGCGGGCCCGTATCGCCGGCAACGAACATATCACATGCATCCATCAAGGCGACATAGACTCCGAGCGGAACATGTGGTACGACGACGAGCTTCCAGCGCAAAGCTGGCGGCACACTCTGGACGAGTTGCTCATCGAGGTTCTCGTATGAGAACGGTTTGCCCAGCAGGACAGCAGTAATATCTTCATTCTCCAACGCATGACGCAGAAGCCGGGACTGGACTTCGAATGGGACCAGCCCGTACTTCGACGTTGCATCCGGATGAAAAAAGACGAGTCCACTTCCGGCCGAGAGACCGTGAGACTGGAGGAAGTGCCTCGCTCCTTCGATGGCATCCGTTCCCAAATAGACGGCATTGGTATTGAGCCCGGACGATCCCTGCTTTCGTTGCGAGTCCATCCGATCATATTGGAGAAACTCGAGAAGAAAGGTCCGGGATAAATAAGAAACATGCCGTCTCTCGTTGACCTTCCATGCGCGAAAGACATACGCCGCGAATGGCACATACAGCTGGATGAGACGCGACGTACTTTTGGCGAGTGACTTACTTGGTATGAACGGACA
>JADGPZ010000187.1 GCA_017882165.1 Candidatus Kapaibacterium sp. | reverse complement strand
CCCATCAATATTTTTACCCGGTGAGTGCCCTTGCTGTGGCGCCCACGCTCAGCGGCACGAATATTTTTGCTCTGGCTAAAGCAGGATACCTTAGTCCAGGCGGTATTTTCCTCTCGACTAACAATGGGACAAGCTGGACATCAGTCAGTACTGGTTTGGAGAGCGTTGCAGTCAATACGATTGATGTTAGTGGTACTAACCTCTATGCGGGGACAGTGGGCAACGGTGTCTGGCGCCGCCCGCTCTCCGAGATGATTCCCAAAAGCGCGGTGCAGCAACTGCCGGCGGCGAAGACTGGATTGCGAACCTACCCCAATCCCTTCTCACAATCAACAACCATTTCCTTCACGCCGGAGGCGAGCGGTTATGCGGATGTCTCGATCGTGAATCTGCTGGGCGTGGAGGTCGCGCGGATATTCTCGGGTGAGCTTGCGGCAGGGGAGCACACCTTCACATGGGATGCGCAAGCGGGGACGCATGCGCCACAGGGGATCTACGAGTGCCTGATCCGCATGAACGGGCGCGTGGAGACTCTGCCGATGCTGCTACGGTAACCCAAAGTGGAACAGCCGTTCTCGGCTGTTGGAGCGGACTTTTAGTCCGCGACTATCCTCTAATTCGTACGCAATCGATCTAAAAGATCTACTACACAGCCGAGAACGGCTGTGCCACTATCAGGCGGTACACCTTATCTTAGGTATCGAACAGCGAAGAGATCGACTTGTCCTCGTGCGTCCGTTTGATCGCCTCGGCGAAGACTTTGGCGACCGACTTCACACGGATCTTCGATGACTTATGCTTGAGCGGGATTGTATCGGCAACGAACAAGCACTCGATCGGGGACTCTTCGATCCGGCGAATAGCGTCGCCGCTGAGCACGGCGTGCGTACATGCGCCATAGATTTTGTTCGCGCCGGCCGCTTTGAGCGCGCGGGCTGCATTGGCAAACGTCCCGGCGGTGTCAATGAGATCGTCCACCATGATGACGTTCTTTCCTGTTGGATCGCCGATGATATTCATCACTTCGGCCACGTTCGGTGCGGGACGCCGCTTATCGATCACGATGAGATCGGTATTGAATCTCTTGGCATACGCCCGGGCCATCTTGGTACCACCAACATCCGGCGAGGCGAGGATCAGGTTCTTGAGTTTCTCCTCTTTGAAATACTTGACGAAGGTATTCGAGGCGTAAAGGTGATCGACCGGAATATCGAAGAAGCCCTGCAATTGCGGCGCGTGCAGGTCCATGGAGATCACGCGGTCGGCGCCGGCTTTGGCGATGAGATTCGCGATGAGCTTGCTCGTGATCGCGACTCGGGGCTGGTCCTTGCGATCTTGCCGTGCATAACCGAAGTAGGGGATGACCGCTGTGATCCGCTTTGCGCTCGCCCGCCGGGCCGCATCGATGAGCATCAGCAGTTCGAGGAGATTCTCGGCCGGCGGGTTCGTGGACTGGATGATAAAGAGGTCCTCGCCGCGGATGTTTTCGTCGTACTTGACCCACATCTCGCCATCGGCAAAATTCTTGATACGGACTGAGGCCAGCGGTACCGCCAGGGCAGCCGCGACGGCCTCGGCAAATTTTGGATTGCTACGGCCGGAAACGATTTTCGGGTGACTCACGGGGAAAATATGAAATATGAAGTATGAAATATGAAGGATTACTTGCCGCGCTGCTTCTTCACCTTGATGAGTATCGTAGTAATGATCGCGAGCAGCTCTTCGGATTCCTGGTTCAGTGGCTCGAGCAAGTCCTTCTTCATAATGCCAGATTCGATGAGCAACTCGAGCCAGTATTGCGTCTCGTCAAGCTCCTGGATGGCTCCGGTCAGTTTGCTGATATAGTCAGCCGTTGATTTCGCACGGTAGGCCTCTCGGAATTGCGCGCCAACCGAGGTCCCGCTTCGAAGAACTTGTCGTCCGATCACATCGGCCTCGCGCGAATTATTCAGCGATGTCGAAAGTCGTATGATTCGCAATGCGAATTGCTTCGTGCGATCGCGGAGGTCATTCTTGTATACCATGCCTCATTCCACCCTTCAAATTTCAAAAGTCATCTCTCATCGTTTCCCCTCGCTGGGGCGGGAGGATTCGAACCTCCGAATGCCGCCTCCAAAGGGCGGTGCCTTACCACTTGGCGACGCCCCAGCGACGAGGAAACGATGAAATATGAAGAGGAAACGAGAAAAGCTCCGCACACTCTAATTCATATTTCATACTTCATATTTTAGAGGGTGTCCCGTACTTCCGCAGCGCCTTCGAGCGACGCGACAACAGAGGCTAATAACCGGAAGTTCAGAACATGCTGCGTTGTGTCCTGCGGCGCAACGAGTTCGATCATGCTGAGTTCGTAAAAGCGCGCGCCAGTCGTAAACAGCACGACACTCTGCTCCTTGCGGCACAAGGTGTCGAGCGTGTTCTCTGCGTAGTCATAGCTCGCGAAAAGCTTGTTCTTTACGGTGTAGAGCTTCGTCGGTCGAGTGATCACGAGCTTTCCGGGAAGTTTGCCAGATTTCATTCGAAACGACTGTTCGGCCAGCGCGTTCATCCCATCGCGCTCGACCGCGCGACGAAACTCTGCGGTGGCTGGTAGTTCGGCGAGCACCAAGGCTCGCTCGCGCTCCGGATCCGTGTACACTTGCACCACATTTTCCATCGGGATTGTGTGCATATCCACATGCAGCCAGCCTATAGGATACCGGGCGGCGACATCCCCGGCGGGCGAGTGGAAGTAGGCGTCCTCCAGTGCGTCGGGCAGGGGAGTGTATGGCAGGGGACTCACCGGAACGGCCGTTGGGCCGAACAGCGCGCAGCCGGAAGCCAAAGTAGCAAGGAGGAGAAGCTGAGCCGCAGAAATCGACCGAATCGTCATGCACAAAAATAGTGAGGAGTAGGACGTTCTGCGACTCATTATCTCTTCGCTGTGACCGGCCCGCGCAGGCCTTCATATTTCGTCAGCGTTGCCTGGATCTCGCCGATGAGCACTTTGGAGGCCATCTTGATCGGAATGTGATTGTCGTCATCCGTCAGCCAGATTTTGATGGTGCCTTCGCTTTTGAAGAGTCCACCCTGGACGACCATCGGCTCGATGACGACGCAGGCGAACGTGCCCATGTCCGTCTCAGCATCCTGATGTCCGAGCACGCGGACATCGAGCGGATGCGTCTCGCCGTCATAAAAATTCTGAAGCTTGATCACGTCGCCCTTTCGCGAGTGTGTGAGATCGAGTGTTCGAACGTAGTAGAACGCGCTCACAATATCATGGACGTATTTGGGAATCTTGAAGTGCTTCCCATCGCTCGTTTCAGCAGACTCGGCATCGTGATCGAAAAAGGCGTCGTAATCCTTGGAGTAATTTCCTTCGCGGACATGCTGCTCGAACCGCCAGGGGAAGATCCCCTCAACATCCATGAACGTCTCGTAGCGGTCGCGCACTTTGAAGACCCAGTCGAATCCGGATGTTGAACTCGCCTCGATCCGTGTCTCGTAGGTCTTGCGACCATTCACATAGCGATAAGCCGGGATGGACATGACGGCGTGCCCGGCGGTGATGAAGCCGTAGCTTACGTCGAACGTAAGCCGTTCACCCACGGTGAAGGCGTTGTTCGTCCACTGCCGGAAGTCCGACTGAGTCTTTGCACGCTCCGCATCACGCGTCGGAATCGCCTTCGGCACAGCCGCAACAGCGCCCACACTCGCAACGATTGCAAGCATAAGAAGAGACCACGGATGAGAGAGCACGTACTTCACACTGACCATAACAACGCGCGCGATTCGATATTCGTGAATAGCTTCTTAGTAAACGAGTTCGCGTACAACTTTGATTACATCGCGTGCCAGAATTCGCTCCATGCAGGTACATTCCTTGCAATCGGGACAGCCTTCGATCGGTTGTGGCGCGAGATTGGTGGCGTGTTTGCCACGGAATCCCCATCGCTCGCGTGCCAGTGCTCGTGGCAATGGAAAAAGTCCGATTGCCGACGTCCCAAGTGCCGCCGCCAGGTGTCCGGGGCCAGTGCTGTTCGAGATCACGACAGACGCACGGCGGAGCAACGCCGCGAGTTCAGGCAACGGCTTGCCACAAAAGAGATGGACTCCGCTGCCGATCGCAATCTGCACGCGTTCGAGAAACAACTGATCGCTCGCAAGTCCCGTCAGCACGAGCGCCATGCCGAGTTCGTCCCGCAGGGATTTTCCAAGTTCGACGAATTTGTCGAGCGCCCAGTCCTTGCTCGATCCGCTGGTGGGAATATGGAGTACAGCAAATCTGGCTGAGCCATTCGGGAAGATCGTGTCGAGCCAACTCTGAACCGAAGAATCCTCCTCGTCCCGAACGTTGATGTGAGACAGTGTCTTTAGATCGGCATCTATACCAATCTGTTGGAGCATGATGAGATTGTGCTCGGCTTCATTGCGCGAGCCATTCCGGCGATGCTCGTAGATGCGGCGGTTGTACAATAATGAAAACCACCGATAGCCAGTGCCGATCCGCCGAGGAATGCGAGCAAGAAAAGCAGCCAGCGCAAGCGAAAAATTTGGATTAGGAAAAAAGACCGCGTCCCAACGGCCTGAACGGAAGAGACTGATTCGCTGCCAAAGACTTGTCGCCGCATCAACCGAAATCACTTGATCGATTGCATCACACCGTTCTGCGATGGGCCGGGTGTACTCGCTGACGAGGAACGAGACGAGCGAGTTTGGAAGTGCTCGCTTGATTTCGGACGCCATCGGCATCGTCAGGACAAGATCGCCGAGGCGGTCGGTGCGAACGATGAGGAGGGATGAGGGATGAGGGATGAAGGATGAGGGGGTCAACTCGTGTTCGTTACTACTTACGCTTCTTTCATCCTTCATCCGTCAGCCTTCATCCCTCGAAAAGAGCGGGAGACGGGGATCGAACCCGCGACGTCCAGCTTGGGAAGCTGGCATTCTACCGCTGAATTACTCCCGCAGCGATACGTGAACTATGCTGAGTGCTGAGTTCTAAGTGCTCAGTAAAGATGAACCGAGTTGAAATCGTTTCTCAAAAGTGTGACGCTCAGCACTTAGCACTCAGCACTGAGCACTTAGTAATCAGCACTCAGCACTTGGGCGGAACCGCGTGTGAAAGGTGAGGTGTTACAGCCGCGCCTCACAAAGAGGCTGCCTCGAAGAGGCCACCCTAGCTCAGTTGGTAGAGCAGCTGATTCGTAATCAGCAGGTCACCGGTTCAAGTCCGGTGGGTGGCTCTGGGACAAGGCTCTTGCGCACTCGGTCCTCCGCGCAGGGGCCATTTTATTTTTAAGGCTTTGGTCCTGTCGCCATCTCTCCATCCTCTTCACTCCACGCGAGTCAAACTCTGCATCGATCAAATCGTGAAGACGAATCGCTGCGCATTCTCAGGGGGTGTGTCCCGCCGTTTTTTTTGGAGCGGGCCGAAGATGCGGTAAATTTGCATTCCATTATCTCAAAACACATGAAGCTAATCC
>JADGPZ010000077.1 GCA_017882165.1 Candidatus Kapaibacterium sp. | reverse complement strand
GCATCGGCGGACCAGGCATTCGCGCAATGGAAGCTCCTGAATTACTTCTCGCAGAACAGCGTCTCCGCTATTTACTTTTTGAGTCGCCAGAAGCAACCGGAGATCGGTTTCGTCGGCTGTGGAAGCACAATCTATCGGACGATGGATGCTGGCGCTACCTGGCAATGGGTGCTCAACTTTGGCCAAGGGGAGGTCACCGACTTCGCATTCAAAGATTCAAAAGTTGGCTGGGCGAGCATCATGGGCTCATACCCTGGGGTGGTGCTCTTTAAGACGACGGACGGCGGGGATACTTGGTCGTATCAGTTCTATGCTCCGGGGGATGCCAGCGATGTCTATTACAACGCGTTCAACGGGACTCTTCTCGTCTCCGATCGATTGGGTCTTGCCGGCGGTTCTCGCTCCTCCACAAATAACGGCGCCAGTTGGGCCTCGTTCGGCAAGGACGGTCAGAATGGATTTGCTTTTACCGATGGATACAATGGCATCCTTTCCAGCATCGGTATGCAGCTTCCATTTTGGCGCACCACCGACGGCGGACGAACGTGGAAGCAAACCACATACACCGAACACACATGGTCGCCCTGCGTGGCGCCGAGTACAAATAGCATCTACGCGCCGAGCGACATGGCCGGACTCATCTACCGCTCCGATGACGGCGGAGCAACATGGACGCGTGTCGGTGCGCTCTCGACGAGCTTGACGGGGTGCGCCCAAGCAAATGATTGTGCGGTGTTCGTCCAATCTGGCGATGGTCTGTTTGCCTCGAGGGGAGGCGGTGGCTGGACCGGCTTAGGTGGACCCGGTAATCATTACGATACCCGGTTCAACGTGGCCGGCCCCATAATCTACGCCGGCGACGATCATGGGAATTTGTACAGTCTCATGTATGGCGGTACAGTCTGGCCTTCACTGAGCTTTGGAGCGTCCTCGATCGACCTTGTCGTGGCAACCGGTTGCGGTTCTGCAACAAGCTCGACTCTCTTCCGCAATCTCTCGTGCAATGCGCTCGAAATCACGGCAGCATCCATTCCGGATACCCAGTGGAAGATCCTGAGTCCACCGCTTCCTGTTCGGCTGCTGGCAGGGGACACCATTCGCATCGTCGTGCAAGCGCTGTCCAAGATTCCCGGCACACATACCACCCAACTCCTTCTTCATCTTCAAGGCACGGTTACGACCGACACGACGCTTCCGCTGACGCTGCGCGTGACTGGTGTTGTGCCGCCAACGATCGATTCGATCACATCACGACTTGCCGACCATTGCACTCCGGGCGATACGCTGCTTACGATCCGAAACAATTATTGCGATACGCTCCGAGTGGTTGCTATCTGGATCGCTGGAGATTCTCTGTTTCAAGCTCGAACGAATACACTGCCGCTCGTGCTTGGGCCCGGGGTGACGGGAGTTCTACCACTTCACCTCCAACCCACCGCGCGTGGTGCGTTCACGGACTCCGCGGTCGTCACCGTTCGAACCGCTGATACCGAGTGGCAAATGATTGTGCCGCTTCACGCAAATGTTGGTCGGTCGGAACTCACCTACTCCGTCTCCGCGAGCAATCTTGTATTCGATACAATCACTCCGTGTGTGGTTGGCTCGCAAAGCACCAACATTACGAATACGAGCTGCGATTCGGTCGAGATTACCGAACTCGTATTGAATGGCTCCGACCGGTTCAAAATACTGAGTCCACCTGTACCACTTTGGATTGCGGGTGGAGATAGTGTATCCGTGCGCATTCAATACTCCGGCAGTGCGCCGTTCGAAGTCGATACCGCCGATCTTCGAATTAGGATCGAGAATGGAACGTCCCAGCAGGTTTCCCACCTCCACCTAAGCGGAGTGATCGTCGCTCCACAGGAGGTGCTACGGTTGTCTGACACCGCCATCCGCATTGGCAACCGTGCCATCTGCGCAAGCGACACAGTTGTTAAGGTCTGGCTACGCAACCTGGGATGTGATACGTTGCTCTGCAGCTCGGCGCGGATCGCGGGGAATGTGGCATTTAAGCTTCTGAACTCGAACGACACTCTGCTCGCCCCTGGCGATTCTGTGCAAAAGCAAATTGCAGCACATCTTTTCCAGAAGGGCTTGGCACAAAGTGTATTTGTCGTGCGTGTCGGCAGACCCGATGGCAGCATGTCACACGACACCCTGATACCGCTCTCTGTCAATGTCATCCGTGGCACAGCCTTGCTCGCCTGCAAAACATCCGCTCTCGATCTCGGCACGACCCCCATCTGCAAGGAGCGCGACACATTCGTGGTAATTCAGAACACGGGGTGCGACACGGTGTGCGATTCGTCGGTTGCCTTCGCGCCGCGTGGCGCGGCCATCCTGGCCGCGTTTGTGCTGGCGAAGCCGTGGATCGGGCGCTGCCTCGCGCCGGGCGAGCGGGATACGGTGTGGTTAGTTTCGAGAATGGACACCAATGGACAGAATGGACAGAATGTTGCGACATTGAGCATTGTCTCCAATGCTGACACAGCGCTCGCGCCGATCACGCTCATGCGGGAGATTCAGTATCCGGCGGCGTGGCATCTCACGATCAGCGCGCCCGACAGCGCCTATTCCGGCCAGCCTGTGACCTACAAGCTGCTACAGCATGGCACGCTACCCAATGATGACACCGCAATCGACTTCGTGCTGCACTACGACGATGATCTGCTCCAATTCCTGAACGTGGACGAACCCTTCGCGCGTGGCGCAGGCTTCCAGCCTGCGCTGCATGGTATGAAGCTGCACATCGCGCCCGTGCCGGCGGACTCAGTTGTGGCAACGCTGCACTTCACAACCTACCTCGCGCCGAATCAGCACACAACGCTATCGATTGACGGCATCGCCTTCTCCTCCAGTCTGGCGCGGCCATCGGATTGCATCGCACTCGCGCAAGTAGATACGAGCGGGTTCACACTACGCACCCTCTGCGGCGCGATCGAAATTTCGAAAGAGTTGAACGGCTTGCCGCTCATGCTGGATGCCATCGTGCCGAATCCATCGCATAGCGAGGTCACGCTCTATTATTCGCTGGCCGGTTCGGAGAGTATTCCAGCAACCGTCGTGCTTGAGGACGCGCTGGGCCGGACGCGGCTCTCGCAGACGGTCCGACTCGAAGCGGGTTCGCGCCATGCGATTCCGATAGATCTGAGCGTTGTGCCAAGTGGCGTCTATTTGATGCGTCTCGGCCCGGGACTTATGAAGCGGATCGTGAAAGAATAGTTGGGCAGAACTTTCCGCGCAACTCCGCGATTATCCCGTTCGGACAAACCTGCCAGATATGAAGATTCGGACACTGCTAATCGTTTTCTCCTCCCTCGTGCTCGCTCGCGCGTCGTTCGCGCAGAGCGGCATGGATACAGCCCACATTCCCGAAAACCTCAAGTTCACGGTCAAGACCGTGCAAGGCGATGAGGTTAATTTCAGGGACTATCTCGGCAAAGGTCCAATCCTTATCGACTTTTGGGCGCTCTGGTGCGAGCCGTGCAAGCAGGAGATGAAGGCGTTCAAGACGATTCAGGAGAAATTCAAGTCCGAAGGCGTGAATCTGATCGCGATCAATACCGATCAGGTCCGGAATATCGCGAAAGTCCGCGCCTACATCACGACCCAGGGTTTCGGCTTTCCGGTGCTGCTCGATCCCGACGGTTCGATCGCCCGCGATATTTTCTCGATGGAGTCGCTGCCGTTCAGTCTCGTCCTGATGCCGGATGGCACCATCTATAAGAAGCACATCGGCTACACCGCCGGCGATGAGAAAGTCGCCGAGCAGGAAGTGATCGAACTGATCGATAAGCTGAAGAAGAAGTCGTAGGAGTTGTAGCGGCGCGGTTTCCGCGCCTTTTTGAAGAGGTTTGTCAATATCGGGGAAGGCGGGGAAACCCCGCCACTACAGAGGTACTACCGTCGCTTCCCCGCGATAGCTACAGCTATTACTTTCGTCAGCAGCCGGATTGGACTCTGCGAGGATAGCTCAACGAGTACAGTGTAAAGTCCCGGCGGCAGCGTCTGGCCATGGTCGTTTCTTCCATCGAATGTGAGCGTGGATTCGCGAAAGAATGTCGCGACATCCGCAAGCATCCTGACCACGCGGCCTACTCCATCATACAATCGCACCCGCATCGCGTAGGAGATGTCATCTCCGGTCAAGATAGTCAGCACGGACTCATCCTCGAATCCATCGCCATCCGGCGAGAAAGGATTCGGCGAGAACGATGCTGAGAATACCGCACTGGCACCCGTATCAACAAAGTGCGCAGCCGAGTTCGGTGCAAGCGGCGTCGCGCCCGCAGGATCGGAGGATGACTTCCAATTCCTCGGATCGTTACTGGCATGGTTCCACGCCACCCGTTCAAGTGAAATGCCGGTGCGGTCGGTCTGTGGCGTGGTGTGCCAAGAACTGTAGTAGCGGACGGAGTCGATGGTGGTGAGATCATCGTTGTATAAGAGTACCGAGCAAGAGTCGTTTGTTAATTCCAAGCTGATGCGGTTGAAATCCAGAATCAGCTTCTTACGACTTTGAAGAGTCGGGTAGGTTGCCAAGACGAGAGTATCATGCGAAGCGATGAGACCATAGTCGAAGGGCGGAATTATTGTCTGCGGGAGAGGCGACGAATACCCCGTATACTTTTGTCCGCCTGTAAAATGTGATCCAAGCATTCCGACCCATCGGCTTGAAGGATTGTAGACTTCAAGCCATTCGCAATTTCCAGCCTGTGGATCGAACATAATCTCGTTGATGACGAGGCTATCGGCTGGGATGTCTTCAGCGAGGACGAATCGGAGCGTATCGTTCGCATGCCGCATGTCGAGTGAATCTGCCACGAAGGCGACGCAATTAAGCAAGCCAAAACACGTTGGAAGCGATGCAATTGAAACGATAATGGAATCTCGAGGAGCTACAACAGAATCGAATATGCTGAGTATGGTATCGAGCGCATCGCGGATGAGGACAATTGGAATTCCACGGACGGTATCGGTTCCGGCGTTGAAGATAGTGAGAGTCAAAGGCGAATCGGTGGCCGAAATGTTTACGAGTGCGAGGTCGCGCGGCAGAATGCGCTCCGTGTTTGGCCGCAGAATCGTCGAGCCGCTGGTGTCTTCGCAAGCGTTCCAGTTGGTTGGCTCGTATCCGGGCCGCGCCGGATCGATGCGTTCGATAGAGACTCCATCCTTTGCAATCCAACTCCCAGCATACCACATAGTATCGATGGTGTTACCGCGCAAATCGCGCAGTGCAATCTGGGAGCCAGAGTTGTTGAGTGCCCCAATCGGGACAGAGATAATCCGTGAGCGCGAAATGCCACGTACAGAGGCGAGCGCCGAGTCCGAAGCGGTGAGAATCATCAATGAATCCGGCGGGACGGGGGGCGTACCAAACGAAATCGTCTTCGGGCTGCCCTGACCGACCACAACTTGCCAACCACCCATGTCGATGGTGTCGCGCGTTGTGTTCAGAATTTCAATCCACTCCGACTCCGGCTTGACTGGAGCAAACATGACTTCATTCATGACGATGGCGAGTGCAGGTAAGTCGGCAACCATGCCGAGACTGTTCCGCGCTCCGGGTGTGGCACCAGAAGTTGCGATGCAGGTGCCCCAGTTAGCCGGATTTGTCCCCGGCGCTTCGGCATCTCGCCGTTCAAGCGAGCGGCCGTTTGTCGCGCCCCATGAGGGCTGATACGGCACACTATCAACAACTGTGTGCGAGCTGTCGAACAAGATGATCGTATCTCCCGAATTTCGGAGGCTTGGCAGGGCAAGCTGGACGATCAGATAGTTGCCGGGCCGCTGTTGCCGGAGCGCGTTGGAGTCTTTGGTGAGAACAAGGTAGCCACTTGCTGCGATGCTCGCGGGCGGAAGCCCGACCGATTTGGAACTGATTTGGAGGCTCCAGCCGGTCAGGTTCTGAGGCAAATTCGTGTCCGCATTGTAAAGCTCGATCCACTCTGGTTCGGGACTGATGGGCGCATACATGATCTCATTGACCGCGACTCGCGCCTGCGCGTGAAGAGACGCGAATGAACAGCACAACACCGCCGCAACTAACAGCGAAATCAGAATGAACCTATGATAGGAAGGATACACGGTGATACAAATATCGCACATTCCATAGGCTCCCCCATCGGAACCGCTCGTACAGTGTTGTGTTAGGGCCAGCGATGAAGCCTTTAACACTTGCCGGAACGGTATCCGTGGTCACACTCGGATGCGAAAAAAACACGGTCGATTCCGAGGTTTTGATGGGACATTTGCGCCGGCGCGGGCTGACGCTCGTCGCCGATCCCGAAGATGCCGAGACGATCATCGTGAACACCTGCGGCTTCATCGATCACGCCAAGAAGGAATCCATCGACGCCATTCTGGAAGCCACCGAGCTGAAGCGGGCTGCCGCCGGGGATGGCCGCGTGACACGCGTTCTCGTTGCCGGTTGTCTCAGTGAGCGGTACCGTTCGGATTTGGAGGTCGAGATTCCGGAGGTCGATGGCTTTTTCGGAACGCAGGACTTCGAGCGGATTCTCTCGGTAATGTCCGGTGGCCGCTCAAGCGATGCGTTCGACCCGAAGCTCGATTTGGTAGGGGAGCGAGTGATTACAACCCCGAGGCATTACGCCTACATGAAGATCTCAGAGGGTTGCGATCATCCCTGTTCGTTCTGTGCGATCCCGATCATGCGTGGCGGGCATCGCTCGCGACCCATCGAGGAGTTGGAGTTCGAGGCGATGATGCTGGCCTCGAACGGCGCGAAAGAGATTGTCCTCATCGCGCAGGACTTAACATACTACGGTCTCGACAACTATGGCACCCGTTCACTCTCGAAGTTGCTCGAACGGCTGTGCCGTGTGAACGGCGTCGAGTGGATACGCCTCATGTATGCCTATCCCGCGCAGTTTCCGCTCGATGTGCTGGATGTTATGGCGGGCGAGGAGAAGATTGTCAAGTATCTCGATATGCCGGTGCAGCACGCATCGACGAGCGTGCTCAAGCACATGCGCCGTGGCATTACACGCCGCGCGACGGAAGATATTGTTGGCCAGATTCGCGAGCGCATTCCAGGCATTGCGCTTCGCACGACGCTGATCACCGGATTCCCAACGGAGTCCGAGCACGACTTTGAAGAGTTGGAGCAATTCGTGAGCGAAATGCAGTTCGACCGGCTCGGAGTCTTCACCTACAGCCAGGAAGAAGGGACGACGGCCTATCCGCTCGGCGATCCGATTTCTGCGGAAGAGAAATTCCAACGTCAGCGTAGGTTATACGAGATTCAAGCGGAGGTCTCGGAAGAGAAGAATCTTGAGAGGGTCGGCAGCACGGAGCGGGTGCTAATAGAACGCGTTGAGGATGGATATTACTTCGGTCGCTCGCGCTTCGATGCGCCAGAGGTCGATGAGCAGATTCGCATTGCCGCCAGTGACGATCGGGCAATCTCGATCGGTGAGTTCGCTCAGGTCCAAATTACCAGTGTTGCCGATGTCGAAGCGGAATACGAACTGGACGCAGTTCTCCTGTAGGCATGAGGTGTGAGATGAAATGGATCGCCGCCTACTGCATTCTGCTGATTTCATCCCTCATGCTTCATCCCGCGTTCTTGCACGCTCAGCGCGCAACGCCCGAGCCGGTGCGTGAAGCGACGCCGTTCAAGCTCGATATTCTCTCGTTCGCAAATGAGTCCGCGCTCAGTTCGGACAGTATCCGTGCCGATCTGTATTTTGCAGTGCCGTATCCCGCGCTCGAATTCCTTCGCTTGCGCGAGAACTATAGCGCAGATTATTCGCTCTCGCTAACCGTGACGGACAGTGCCACATCCGTAATGGCCGTTAATCGCTTCGAGAATTACCGTGTCGTTGAACCGATGGCAGAGCATGCTTCACGAGTGGAGTCCGGTGTGTCTCGCGCCGATGCCGAGCAACTCTCGATGCCGCTGCGCGCCGGGACTGCGTACAAAGTCCATCTTACGTTCCGCGATCAGAATTCACGAAAGGAGATTGATACGACCCTACCATTTACGACGAAGGATTTTCGCAGTGTTCAAGCGACGCTGAGCGACATGATGCTCTATCGTTCGCGTCGAGCAAACCGGATTGTCCCTTCGATCGGCTCGGATGTCGCCGAACTTGCTGTATTGGGGGCGGGCGTCTTTGCAGAGGCGTACAATCTTCCAGCCGACTCCTTGCTGGGCGTTGTCGCCGAGGTGCTGCCACTTGCGGCAAGCAGTGGGAATGCCGAACCACTCGTGCGGAGCACCGGCACGATGAGAACCTCCTCCCATCGTACAATGCGAGTTCCGATTTTCCAGAATATCTCGTTCGCCGATCTCTGGACTGGCCACTATCGCTTGCGGATGTATCTGCTTTCGAATGTGGCCGATACCGGACTCTCCACGCCCGGGCAGTTGACCATTCGCGCGATTGCAACGAGCGAGCGAGAGATCACCGTTAGCAGTTCGCATGGCATTCCGCTCGCGAGTGGCGATCTCGATGAGGCGATCGAACAACTCCGGCTGATCGCCACCGGATCCGAATGGGACTCACTCTCTGCGGGGCAGAACCCGCGTGAGAAACGTGAAGCGATCGTTGACTTTTGGCAAAAGCGTATTCCTTCGCATGACGAACGAACACGCTGGACCGAGTCGGAGAATCGTCCGATGAAAGTATTCTATGCCCGCATCGCGTATGTGAATGCCCATTTCGGTGCTGGCTCTCACTCGGGATGGAAGAGCGATCGCGGGCGGGTCTATGTGGCGCTTGGCCCGCCGCACGCCGTCGATCGGCATCCGTATGAGTCGAACCAAAAGCCTTATGAAGTCTGGCAATACTACTCGCCCATGAACGTGCAGTACTACTTCGTCGATGCGTATTTGCTCGGCGATTATCGTTTGAGAGGATTGCCTCCGCCGCAAGGGACGTTTGTTTGGCAGTAATGCTCAACGTCAATACCGTTTCGATTTCAAATTAATGTCCAAGATTGTAATTGCTTCTCTTCCGATTGGTGGATTGACCGCGAGTGAAGCCGCGTCGCGACTCACGCGTTCGGTCCGCGCGCAGTGGCCGGCCATCCCGAGCGATCGAATCGTCCAGCTACCGCTTGCCGATGGTGGCGAGGGGACGATCGACTTGCTCGTCACGCAATCGCTTGGCTCCTTCCTCGAAGTCGAGGCGACGGGTGCCGCGGGCGAACCGGTCGTTGTGCCGCTTGGCTTTGCCGGCGAGGACGGTAAACTCGCCATCATCGAGATGCAGCGCGTCGTGCGATCTACCGCCGAGCACGGGACGACCTACGGCGTGGGCGAACTCATCCGCGATGCACTCGACGAAGGCGCGTTCTCCGTGCTGCTCGGCCACGATGAGTCACTCGCCCGCGATGCCGGGCTGGGTGCAGCCGCCGCGCTCGGCGTGAAGTTCTTCGATGCGTCCGGCAAAGAACTCGACCTCAAAGATCCGTCGGTTGCACTTTCAAGGATTTCCCGCATCGATGCCTCCGGTCGCGAGTTCGAAATACTCAGCTCACGGTTCTATATTGCGCGCTCTGCAAAGACGCTATTGACTTCGCCCTCGCCGGAGTACCTCTTGGAACTGGATCGTCTCGCTGAGATCGTGCGACGCGATGTAGGAATTCCGGTCGCAACCAACAATCTAAGCGCGAGCGGCATTGAGTTCGGTCTCACAGCATTTTGCGGTGCCGAAGTGCGCGATGGAATGGCGCTCGTGATCGAAGCGACCGGCGTCGCAGCAATCCTGAAGGCCGGCGAGTGCGCGGCGTTCGTGCTGCTTGCGGAGAACCCACAATTGCTCGATAGCGAAGCAGTACGCGCACTGCTCAACCTTGCACTCGGTTCGGCGAAGCACGTAACCGTGATATTTTCGAAACCCATGAGCGCCCCAGAGAAGAAGAAGCTCTTCCCGAAAGTCACACTCCTCTCGCTGGCAGAGGCGAAGCTCTTTGCCGCGCCAGTTGCCGCCGATGCCTCCCTCGACACGATCCGGCGCGATACGCTTCTGCGATTGGAGAAGATCGCGCCGGAATTGAAATTGGAAGTCCACAATTAGTTATGAGAAACTGGAGGTTCGGCACTTGCCTATTGCCGTTCCTGCTTCTCATCCCGTTTCAACGTGCCGGGGCGCAACAGCACAATGCTCTTCTTCTCGCGGAACAACAGGCCAAGCGTGAGACTGCGACTCCACTCTTGCTGCTTCTACCGAGCGTCATCAAGCAAGGCTATGTCCTTCGCAATTTTATCGGCTCCGAGGCATTCGGCGGGTTCGACTCCTCTGCCACACCCGAAGATAGCTTCGATGAGATCTACTACACCGCCATGTCACTTGCACATGGTGATGTTTCAAACGCGTGTTTGGCGTCTGTATTCGGATGCTTAGAGCATGAGTATCTACCGGTCAACTTTTTTGGCAGCGAACTGCGCATTCCGATCACGAGCGAAAGCCACGCCGAATTTGCAAAACGCTTCTCTCATCTGCCTACGCATCTGTACCACATCGCCGAAGATGACCGCGACAAAATGCAGCATTTCTTCGCAAGCGCATGGCTGAAGTCATGGCTTGGGATGGACTGGCTTGTCGATTTCGCCGGCGAGTTAGTGGAGGCTGGCGAAAGCGTATTCCTGCTAGGTGATGCCCGCGATCCTCGGGACATCCACGCGAACCAGGATGGCGCCCGCTTCGAACCACAAGCCGAAGCGAATCCAGACCTTCCACCATCGAGCGCGCTGACTCCGAACCCGTAATGAGTAACGAGTTCGGTAATGCGACTCGTTACTCATTCACTCGTTACTCGATGGACAATCAGCGTTTGACGCGATAGTCCACGATGGTTGCGGCGTCTTTCTGATTCGCGACCCAATCCTGCAAGAACCGCTGCTCGCGCTCCTGGAACAGCATGCGCTGCATCATCGGACGCACGGCCTCAAAATCTTTCATGGTCGGAATATGGCTGCCGTTTAACTTCGCAATGTAGTATCCGGCCTGACCCTTGAGCGGCGGAGAGACCTCGCCCGGCTTCGCAGCATAGGCCCAATTGTTGACGACGTACTCGGCGGACGGAAGACCGTTGACCGACTCGGCCGGTCCCATTAGCGTGGAGATCGGCACGAGCGCCGAATCCCCGAGGGCACCGGCGGCGGCGCCCAGATCACCGGACGTACCAATCGCGGTGCGCACCTGCTGCGCACGGTTTGCCAATGCAGCAACGGCATCGCGCTTGGCGACCTCCCCTTTGACGCGGTCCTTGACGTCCTCGAGCGGGGATGGACCTTCGGGGACAATATTTGTCAGTTGTGCGACCAGAATGAAATGCTGCTGTGTCAT
The DNA here is from genome assembly GCA_017882165.1 of Candidatus Kapaibacterium sp. Lineage (GTDB taxonomy): Bacteria > Bacteroidota > Ignavibacteria > Palsa-1295 > Palsa-1295 > PALSA-1295. The sequence goes on along the minus strand of JADGPZ010000077.1, from coordinate 3,617 downwards.
TTTCATCGGGATCGAGATATCACCTTTCGATGCGTCGAACGCCCAGTCCACAAATGCGTGACTACTAAAAATGGGAGTGCCCTTCTTCTGAGCGGGAGGCGCTTCCGTGATTACTTTGTATCCTGCGGCACTCGCGGCCTGATCGAAGCCCTGTTTGACGGCCTGCTCGCGGAACACGTTTGCCATTTGTTGCTGCAACTGGAGCGTCTGATGGCTTGGCTTGATGTCAAATGGTACCGTGACAACGCCCCACATCTTGCGCGAACGGCCGAGAATCTGAAGGATCTCGATGGCCGCGTTCCCTTCGAACGGCCCGTCGATCGTCCCAGCCGGGACATGAGCGAGAACTTTCCGTGCGGTAGGAGCGACCAAATTGGTGTCAACCCATCCCATATCGCCACCCTTGAGCGCTGTTCGCGGATCCGCAGAGCGCTCGTGCGCAAGCTTAGCAAAGTCCCCGCCCGCACGAATCTGTGCCAGCACCTGATCGGCAATCGCCCGCGCGCTATCCTTTGCATGTTGGTCGCCGGGGGTGAAGTTGAACGCAATCCGCCGAATGTGAAAGATCGCACGGCCCGAGTCGAGAACATCGAGCACCCGGGCCGCATTGAATTGGCCTTTGACTCGAATAACGCCAACATCGCCAGGTTTGGCGCTCATCAAGCTCGTATCCTCACCTAACTCCACCATGGAGACGAGGTGCTTCGGACCGTATGGCTTATCGCTGTAGTCCAGCGCTAATTCTTTGGCCACGGTGTCCAAATCGGTGAGCGCGGCTTCTTTTAAACGCGCTTCAATCGCTTTCGCCGTCTCAAAGGCCTGCGCGGTATCGCGCGCATTCGGCGTTTGCCGGAACGCCACGAACTTGAACTTCCGCTGCTCCGGCTGTTTGTATTGGTACGCGTGCTTGTTGTAGTAGTCCTCCATCGCCTTTTGCGAGACATTCGCTAACTGCGCGGGCGTCGGTTGCTGAGCCATGAGCCGGACGATCTGCACGGAAGCTTTCGCGCTATCGTTGATATACCGCTCGAACGCATCGGCGTCCGTGACACGAATCGTCGCAATCACGGCCGCTTGCCATTTGACCTTTCGGAGTTGTTCGCGAACGCTGGTTTCCATCGTCCGCACGATCGTGTCGTTGCGCGGATCGCGTAACGCTTTGATGTACCAATCCTGGTGGTACTGACCCGTCGAATCAGTGAATTCCTTCTTCACTTCAGCCGGCGGATTCTCATAGACCGCATCGCGGACATCCTGATCCGTTACGGTGATGCCCATCCGGTTGATCGCCTGATCGATCAGCGCCTCCGAGATCGCCTGGTCCCACGCCTCATTTCCAGCCGCATCCTCTTCGGCTTCGGTGAGCGAAGCTTTCTTGTTCTCGGATTTCATTTTCTCCGAGACCGCCTGGTACATCCGTTCGTACTGCTTCCGGCTGATCTTATGCCCGTTGACGAGGCCAAGCGTCTCCTGATCGGCGTTATGGTTGAACAGCGATCCCTGACCACCCCACTCGAAGATGATCATTAGCAAAAAGATGACGGCGAGCCCGGCGAACACCACCGGCATCGAATCCCGCATCTTGGTCATTACTGGCATAAGCGCAAATACTCCTTGTTGTTAGCCCAATGGGTAGCCCAGGCTGTAGCCCCATGCTATAGCACCACGCTGTAGCCCCAGGCTGTTACCCTGAATTTGGAACCACGCAGAACAGCCAAGCCCTCACGAAAAGTGCGGACAATATCCCGCACATCGCAATTTTCGACCGAACGCTCGCCCGAACCCAGCTCCAACTCCGGCAAAACATCGCGTTGCTCATCCCCGAACCTCCCGCTCCTCATCGCCCTATCCAAGACCTCGACCGCCACCTGACCACCAATTCGGCGCCCGGATCGGTCTGCAATACCGGCATTAGTACGCCTTTCTGAAGGTCATCGTTCCCTCCGGCAATCCAATTCTCTTGGAAAAAATGACGGCTCGATTTCAATATTTGAGTTTGAAATTCATAAAACTCATTCACTTAGACAAAACCTGATTCCGCCAGAAAGAAATATCAAATTTTTTCCATATCGAATTTATGTTCAGAGTTCATGAACGCCCAAAACCGCGTTCCCGAAATTTCAAAAAACTTTTTCGCGATGCCACCGTTAAATTTTTTGCCTCAATCAATTTCTAACTGTCCTATGCTGGGATACGAGTCCGGTTCTGAGACAGGCCCTGAAAGGAAAGCTTAGTGAAAGCTTCCGATTATTTTTCGTAAGTATCTTCCCGCGCATTGCACCCACCAGTCCCCCGTATAGTGTGGAGTTGTACTCCACACACCCCGCGTTCGGCGAGCGCCCTCTGTGGAGTGCAACTCCACCGTACACGTGGGAAAGAGAGGGCACTTTTCCTTTCGCACACGCCTTCAAACCTGCACACTCATCATGCTCCCGAAGCGACACCTTACACTCTCCTTTTTCGCCTCCATCCCCGGCGGCGATCACCTGACGGCCCAAAGCTACGCGCAGACGGTGATCGGTGCTTATAACTCTGCCGGTGGCATTGGCAACAAATTCGGCGGCGGTTCTGGCGATGACGTCATTAGCGGCGGCTACGGTAACTACATCGATGGTGCGGTAAGCGTCAGCACCATCGGCGGTGGCGATTCGCTCACAGCGAACAGCTTCGCGCAGACGGTGATGGGATACAATAACATTGTTAGTCCAACGCCAGCCTTCACGCAAGGAACATCGCACTTCTACGCTACTGGCGGGCCGCAGGATGAGCCACTCGTCATTGTTGGAAATGGTAACAATGGCAATAATCCCTCCAACGCTATCGAGGTCTCGTATGACGGACATATTACCGTGTTCGACCAAAACAAGAATACCCACGTCGGCTCTGCGGCTCCTGTAAGAACGCCCATCTTTGGCGCGACATACAATGATAATACTATCGTTGCATGGGGAGACATATCTCCGGTTGGGTTCCCTGCGCAACCGACTGTCAACAGCGACTTCGGTGTCCAATCGGTACTGGAGACATTCCCAGGAGTCTATCTGGTTAAACTCTGGACAAACCTTCCGGACGGCGGAGGTACAAAGAACCTGACCTTCGGTTCTGTTACCGTTACAGTCAATGACGACACGCCCTCGTCGGACTCGGTCGGAGTATGCGGCTACGCGACAGCCTCGCATTTTACGACTGTTGGCCTGAACACACTATTTACGGTGCGGACCTACACAGGTTCACTTTCGAGTAGTGATTGTCACCCTCGGGAGCTGCCATTCTTCTTCAAGGTGACTGGCCGCTAACAGGAGGAATTCTGAATGATTTTGCATATTTTCATGTCGAAGAGAGAGTTCAAGCGATCATTCAGAGAAAATCGTTTTTTGCAGATTTGCGTCCGGAAGCTTGGTTCGAGCGGCCGGACGCAATTTTTCTGGATTCTTATTTCATTCCTCTTCTCGCTCACCACTTCACCCGGTAGGATAAACGGGCAGTGGAGAAAGCTCTTGAACGGCGGGGAATTTGGAGCGATTCAATGCCGTCCGGCCAATCCGCCCTGTGTTGCCAGGCCGAGCGAGAACGTTCCGCTCATGTAATGACGTGCGTCCGCCAGTTCGTCTTCGCCA
>JADGPZ010000186.1 GCA_017882165.1 Candidatus Kapaibacterium sp. | reverse complement strand
CGTTACCGAAGATGCGAATGGATTGTCAAACGAAATGTAATCCGTTGCGGGATTAGGGGCAATGTTCACGGACGCAGTCAACGACGGAACATCGACACCGGCAGGTGTCCTGGTTGCGGCATCGACGCTAACATTATCGAACCGATTGTTGCCGCTGGTGTGGTGCGCGGAGGTGTCCCCGAACTTGATGCGAAAGATGAAATTCGCATTGTCGTCCATCGAAGTCTCGGATCCGAACCCGATCGACACCGGGCCATAGCCAACCGTTTGGACGTATTGTGGGAGCGTCACGTCGAGAGTCGTGCTGGCAACGCCGTTGACCGTGAGTCCCGTCGTCTTCCAATTCAGCCCGCCATCGACGCTATAGTCGAAATGTTCGACCTGTGGAGCACTGGCTGCACCAGATGACTGGAGTGCATAATGCAGGGCGATCCCCTTGTAGCCGTTCGTTGGGATGACGAATCGGAGTTCCATGCTGTCCGTCGGATTCCGCACTCGCAGCCCTTGTCCGGCCCCGGATCCCAGATGCGCGTTGACGGTGTCGCCTGGGACGTTGTCGATATACCCTGCATAGGTATTGGATGTGCCCGGCTCGCGGACATACACGATCGACCCAATGTGGCCTCCATCCGCGGAGAGATCGGCAACGAGCGGAGGAATAGCAGGATTGTTGTATGACCCCGTGAACGAATTGAAGTTCCAATAGTGGACCGTCCGGTTCGCGGAAGTAATCGGATAAATTGTGAACGATCCACTCGTCGCAGTGACACTTGCCGAGTCCGTGACCCGGATCATGCCATTGCTTGTGGCCGTGTTCGGGACGACCCAATCGTAGGTCGTCGCTTCGTTCCCGGGCCCTACGGACGACCAGGCGGCTCCCCCGTTCGATGAGAACTCGATCGTGCGCACTGCGCCGACCTGATTGAGGGTCGTGAAGGAAATGGTGGCGTGGCGACCTGGCACCAGGATGTTCCCCGTAGCAGGCGTCTTCATCGCAATCGAGGCCGGTGGTGGCTTTGAGCCTCCAAGTGCTACGCCATCAAGAGTGAAATCATCGTAACGGTTATTTCCCTTCAGGAGACTCGTATTACCCCGGCCGATAATTCGGAAGATGAGGTTCGCATTGTCGTTTACGGTCAAATCGCTGCCAAACGTGACGGTCACAAGGCCCCAGTTCGCTCCCTGCATCATCGCGTTGTCGGCCACATCCATGGTGTCCACATTCGCGCCGTTAACGGTCATGCCAGTCGTCTTCCACGTCGTTCCGCCATCCACGCTATATGAATAGACTTGCGTGGAATCGCCGCTGGTTGGGCTGGAAGACTCGACGACGAAGTTCACAACAAGGTTCTGATATCCGGTGGAGGGAATATGCCAGCGAAGCTGAATCGAGTCCACTGGATTGCGAACCCGGAGTGCGAGCCCGGCCGGTGCGCCATTTCGCAGGTTGGCCGTATCCCCGCCGCTGACATTATCAATGTATCCGGCGTACACATTCGATGTTCCTGGAATTAGGTAATACTCCAGGAAGGCCCTGTTGGTATCGAGGAGCGAATAATCGGCCTTGATGTTCGGTACGGCAGGCATGCTGTATGGCCCACCGAGATTATTGAAATTCCAATAGTGAATGAGCGATGTTTGTGACGACTGCGCATGCACCGTGGAAGCACACACGATGGCACAAAGAGAAAGTGCGATAATTCGTAACTGTTTCGACATAGGCGGTATTGGGGTCTTTGGTTGAAAAGGAATTGCGGCAAAACGTGGCCGCTGGACGGCACACGAGCTATCTTGCGCTACACATATTCGCTCGTGTCCTTCACTCCCACAAAATTACTCGCGAGAGATTTCCAGATTGTTGCTCTCTGGTTATGAAGAGGGAATCAAATTGTTACCAATACCAACCCATGAGATCCATGCCTAAAAATGGGTTTTTCGTCCTAACGAGCAGACCCTTAATGCATTACAATTCGGATTCCGCCATTGATCATGCGCCCCTCGATGGGAGCCCACTGATGAAGGGGCTGTATGTTCCCTTGAAGCGGATCGCCGAGAAAGACCGGTTCATAACGAGTTTGCCGTACGTCGAATAGATCCTCCCCATTGAGGAAGAGATGCACAACTCCGAAAGCCTTTTCGACCAACGCGCCACACAACCAATAGCTCGGTGTCGTCGATCGGAACGGATCGTCTTGCACGCGTTGCTCTCCGATGTAATAGCTCTCGATTCCTGCTTTGAATCCATCCTCCTCGTCTTCATAACTCAGTGTCAGTCCAAGCCAGTGACGTGGATTGAGTTCGAGCGAGTAGGTGCGATCTGCATCCGTTTGTCGGGCATCAAGATAGGCATAGCTCGCGACGAGCCGCAGTTCGTCGAGGCTGAGATCGGCCGAGCACTCCACGCCGCGCGACACGGTCGGACCGGTCGCATTCTGAACCACAAGAATATGAGAGGCAAGCGAATCATCGTTAAGAAGCAGCGCATGATCGAGATTCGTTGTAAAGAGAGCGAAGTCGATGTGCGCCGCAACGGCTCCGATTGGTGCGTGGTAGTTCACATCGAACGTTGCACTCTGCGCCTGCTCCGGCACGACGCTCCGTAACGGGCGAAGATTGCTGTACCCGTATAGCTCGGCATCTTCGAGGAAGATCGTCGGCGCTTTGAATCCTGTCCCGGCACCGAGCCGCAGCGTCAGAGAGCCGGACGGCCGGTACATCAGCGATGCCCGTGGCGTGAAGAACGTCCCATATGGATCGTGGGAGTCGATGCGCGCGCTGAACAGCATCTCCCACGGTGCGTTCTCGCCCATATCGTCTTGCAACCACCCCCCAGCATCCGAATACGCATAGCTTCGCGACTCGACATTCGGAGTCTTGTCCTGGAAACGGTCGCTCTGAAAGGCCCCACCAATCTGAAGCCGGTGTGAACTCCACGGAAACTCGTACTGCATGTCCGCGAGTCGAAAATCCTGCACACCGGCAAACGGTGACGCTCCGAAAAAGCTGTTATCATCCAAGTGCATGCCGGCAGCTCTGAACGTAACGGATCGGGACTCGTCGATCTTCCAAACCAAGCTCGTGGCAAGATCGAATCGTGCCGTCTTGTCACTCTCGACCCACGGCGCGACTTTGCCAATGGCGGAATCCGGCGCATTCATTGTGCCACCCTGTCGCGTTTCGGTGAGGTAGGACATCGTTGCCACGCCCGTGATTTTGTCATTAATCTGGTATTTGAACTTCGGCGTGATCGTGAATCTGTCCGAGGCAGCAATATCAGAAAGGCCATCGCCATCAATGTCCACCATCTGCTGCTTGTGGTAAGCCACGAGGGTGGTCAGACCGAACGCATCGAATTGTTGGCCGAAATAGGCCGATGCGTCGTACCCCTTTTGGTCGGAGCCATTGAGCACTGCTGAAAATTCCGGTACTTCAGAGGGATCCTTCGTGATGAAGTTGATCAGCCCCGCGATCGCATCCGGACCGTACACGGCCGAACTTGCTCCCTTGACGATCTCCACGCGCCGCAAATTGAGCGGCGCTAACTGTGTGAGTCCAAGACTTGACGCGAGACCGGAATAACTTGGAATACCATCCACGAGGATTTGCGTGTATCGCCCATCCAGTCCCTGAATGCGAATGTTTGCGGCATTGCTTGCTGGTGATGTATTCTGTATCCTTGTCCCGACGGATTCGTTAAGGAGTTCGATCACGTTCGATGGCTTCTCCATGATCTTCTCTTCTATTTCCTCCTGCGAAACCAGTTCGACGCGAACCGGGACACTCTCGAGCGATCGTTCCTCCCTCGTACCGGAGACGACCACGTCTTGCGACGGCATCGGGAGCGCGTTCAGGGCGATTCGGAGATGAAGCGTATCGGAACGAAGCCCGACTGGAATCGCCAATCCCTCGGAGTCCGCTTCGAAGCCAACACTCCGCACGACCAGCCGGTACCTTCCGACAGGAAGATCCGAAAAGCGGAATTGGCCGTCCGATCTTGTGATCGCACCATATTTCACAGCGCGGGCCAATGTGTCCCTGGCATCGAGAGGCGTCAAGATCACTCGGGCGCCAGCGATTTCATCGCTCGATGCACGATCGATCACAACGCCTTGAACGACACGGACCTGCGTGAACGCAACGCGAGGGGCGTTCACGATTGCTGCGAAGCATAGGCTGAAGGCGACTGACCGAAACAACATGTTTGAAAAAGCTTGGCTGCGCCAACAGCAACCCGGTCGAGATAACTCGAAACGGAAGATTATCAAATGGTAAAAAACGAGCCAGGGCTGATATTATCCTTAGCCCGTCACAAGCTCAATCGGCACGCCAAACGCTTCCTCGAACATATCCTTCTTGATCCCGATGGACCAGATTTCGTGATCGCAATTGCGCGCACTTTGGATCTGAATCCGGACACTATCCCGTCGGAGCGCGCGCCTGGGCGCGCGCCTGAGTGAGGCTTTGCAATGCTTGATGCGCGATTGATGGCTCCGGTCCATCGCGTCTGCCACGCGCAGAAGTCCGCCGAGCATCCACACGCGACCCTGATCGTCGCTCGTGAGCGACGCAAAATGCGGATGATTTGGCTTCGGGAATGTCTTGCGATGATACCGCGCGATGTTCGCAATGACGAGGCGCTCCAGATCGGTAAATCCGGTCAGCTCCGAGTTGAGGATGAGATAGAGCGAATGTTTATGGTGCGACTCGTGGGAGATCGCATAACCGATGTCGTGCAAGATCGCGGCGGCAGCGAGCAGTGTGCAATCGTGCTCTTTCAGTCCGTGCAGCGAACGAAGTTGATCGAACAGTTCGCACGCAAGCACCGAGACATGCCTTCCATGCTCCGCTTCATAGCCAAATCGTTGCCCAAGCGCTTCCGCACCGGCGAGCCGTTCATCAATCGCGTGTGAGCGTTCATGCGAGGGGGATCGCCCACGATCAGATCGTGGGCGATCCGATCGTGGGCGATCAGTTCGCAATTCGTTCAGTTCTCCAAGTCGATCGAGCAGCACACCTTCCCGAAGACTCCATTGACACGTCGATATCGATAGAATCTTGAAGGCCCGCATCGTCTGCTCGAGAATCTGTCCGCCGGCGACAATGATCTCCGCTCGCTGATCGCTAATGCCCGGAAGCTTCTTGCGTCCGGCCACCGGAAGCTCGGCCAATTGCTGATTCAGGCGAGCGAGCGCACTTCGGCCGATCGAAAAACTCGGCAGTACCTGGCCCTTCGTATTCCCTTCGGACTCACCTTCCGCAAAGGATGTTGGATGCAGTGCAGACCCGAGTGCGAGTATCGTACCGGAAGTCCCGGTCACAGCCGACCACTTGGCACGTGGATGATCGCTCATCCACGCTTCCATCTCGCGCATCGGTCGTTCGATTGCGCCCTCGATCTCGCGCTGCATCGCCAGAAGCTCCTTTGGCTTCGGCGGATCGCTCGAAAGATACTGCTCGCTCAAACGGACCGCGCCGAT
>JADGPZ010000185.1 GCA_017882165.1 Candidatus Kapaibacterium sp. | reverse complement strand
AATTATAGAATGACCCATTTGCAGTTTCGAGGAATCCGGCGATGATGGCCTTACCCTCATCGCGAGCGATGGCGCGGAGAGCGGTCACGCTCGGGCCATCCATGGTTTCGGCAAACGAAAATATTTCGGGGACACTCCGAAAAAAATAGCCGGTCGTCGCCAACTCAGGGAAAATGCAAAGGTCAGCCTCGGCGCTGTGGACCATCTCTCGTATCGTTTCGAGATTCCGCGCAATGTCCCGGTAGGCCGGTGCGAACTGGCAGCAAGCGATTCTCATACTTCTATCTCAACAGTAACCAGCCGAAGCCGTTTCATGGCATACCGGACGTATTCCGGGTTCATCTCCACTCCGACATACTCTCGGCCGAGTCGTTTGGCTACCACTGATGCCGTACCGGAGCCACTAAAGAGATCGAGAATCCTGTCACCTACGTTCGAAGACGCAAGGATGATCCGTTCCATCAATGCCTCTGGCTTTTGCGTGGGATGCGGTGTGTTCTCGCGCATGGACCAGAACGGAACCGTGAGATCGGTCCAGATATTCGATGGATGCGTCATGCGATATGGCGCGCCTTCCGAATCGAGACTCCAATCCTTGGGTTTGCCGTTTTCACGATAGGGTGCGATCACCGGCTTGTGAACTTTGACGGATTCGAGGTTGAACGTGTGCGATTTCTTGTCTCGAACGGCAAACCAAATGTCCTCCATGTTTTGCTTCCAGTTTCGCTTCGCGCCGCGGCCCTTATCGCGTTTCCACGTAATGCGATTCAAGACGTGAAGTCCCGAGCGGGCGAGCGCCTGCTGATAGAGTCCGGAGGATTCCCAACCAGCGCAAATGTAAAATGAAGCGTGGGGCGAGGCGACTCGTTCCAAATTCGAAAGCCATGTCTCCGTCCATTCCGCGTAATCAGCCTTCGAGCGGCGATCGCTGTTATTGCCAAAATCCATTCCATAGTTGTACGGTGGATCCGCGATAATGAGATCGAAGTAGTTTTGAGGAAGCACCTTCAGCGCTTGCTCGACCGCGCCCAGATACACGTTCGATTCGATTGTAAGGACTGGCTTCTCAGGCAACTTGGCAACTCGTGCCGAAGTCTCGCGCTGGGTAAGACGGAGCGTGCGATTTCGTGGTGATGCCATGCGTCAGAAGCCGAGTGATGTCGTGAGTGTGAGAACGGTCGCGTTAAAGCTATAGAGCGCAACGGTTGAATTGACGTGCTCAATTGCAAGCCGTCCCGCGATCATGAGGCTATTGAAGATAGATGCCAGCCGGTACTCGAAGGGGATTAGCTTTGAAAGAGACGCATTGATGAACACACCGTCCTCCGTCCGTCCTTGCTGAAGAACAGCCCCCTTCGGACCAACCGCACTTCCGTAGACACGATGCTCTCTGGATAGATCGAATCCAATATCCATATCCCAGGGCAGGCGAGCATTTGTAAAGATCCCATAGCGAGCGAGATCATACGTGTACTCATCCTCCGCAACCTGAACCGCAGCACGTACGGAGCGACCACGCGGGCCGGTCAGCACTTGAGCGTTGGTTACGTAGGCGCGAAGATTGGGATTGCTGTTGAATGCCATAAGCGCGCCAATGACCCATCGCTCGCCAATAAACTGCGCAAGGCCGATGCCATAAGAGTATTGGTTGAATTTTGAACCGGCTGTCTGGGTAACGGCACTCTTGAGGAGCACGATCGTATCACCCTTCTTTGGCCGGTGAAGCGTGTCGTATTTCGCCGGAGTTACCGTCAAAACGAGTGGGTTGAAATAGTTGCGGAAACCGATTGCCGCCTCTCCGAACAGGACCGTAGTTCGGCCAATCGCAAGGCGCGGTGTCAGCGTAAAGCGGTTCTCTGTATTTGAGTTGACGGAATCGAATGCATAGGCTGCGCGCGAATAGCTATAGCCACCTCGAAGACTGAAGCTTCCGCTGGGCAATCCTTCGACGGCCGCGCCAAAGGTGAGAAGATGATTGTCATTTGGATTACCGGCGAATACGCCGCCAAAGAGGAGACTATCGGCAGGGGAGAAGTTCGTACCGGTATGCGACGACCACGAGATCGGCGTGGTCAGCAAGGTCGCCAGCGTCGTTGCGCTGGAGTCATCGGCGTCTTCGTGAATGCTTACATCGCTGTAACCGAATTCGCGGAGCCGTGTGGCCGAGGTGACGAGCGTGATTGCCGGGGCAGGTGCTTCTAGTTGTTCTGCATAAGAGATCCTTCCTGGAGCCGGAGGAAGTTTCTGTAGCGTTTCGATCAGCGTCTTCGTTTCGATTGACGCGGAACTCGATGGCATCGGCGGCGGGGCAGTCGAGAGGAAATCGCCCTCTGGCTTTGCATCACGGAGCGAAGCGATTGCGACATCGAGGAGGTGAGGATCGGTGTGCGACGGTTTCGTGTGTGCCATCACTCGAGCAAGCGGAGTATGGAGATTCTCCAACTCTTTCGTTACGATCTCCGCGGCGCTTTCGCTATAACCGACGGAGTCGAGCAAATCTGCAACAGTCGAGAGCGCATCGGAAACAGAATCTTTCAGATCATCAAGCTCCTGTGTGCGTGCTTTGGAAAGGCCAGTGCTCGATATATCGGTTGAATCGAGCTGGCCGCTCAATGTGTACAGTGCGGACGACGCGAGATCGACGAGCGAGTCGTTGCGCTCGTCCATCGCTGCCTCTGTCATCCTTGTCTGCACATTCGGAGGAGGCTCAGGGCTGAAGAAGAGACCCCTGGGTTTGAAAGGGCTCAGTCCGACATCTCCGGCTTCCGGTATGCGCTCAAAATGGGTTGAATGACGCTGGCTTGGTGAGGAGGAGGTCTTCTCGCTCATGGACTCCTTTGCGATCGCATCCTGATTCGTGAGGTAAAAGAGACCGGTGGCACCGAGCGTCATCGCGTTGAAGCTGAGTGCGGGATTTACGGAATAGAAGTTCGGATCGTAGGAACCTGAAAATGTTAGCTTGGAAACGGCGCTTGGGAGCCAATCGTAATTGACGTTGATTGTCGGAAGAAGAATCTGGTCCGGAGCGGTCGTGTCAAGGCTTTGGACATTATTCGTTGTTTGGCCACCAATGCCGATAGAACCGGAAAACTGTGCGTGCGCATCAGGCACCGCAAAGAGCAAGGCAAACAGCACAAATCCGCGCCGGAGCGTCCGGGCGCAATCGGGCAAGGTCTGAAATCGGAAAAGAAGATGTCGTCGCAACACTCGCTAAGAGAAACGCATCATCGCTTCATAGAGTGCGCCGAAGCGCGCTGGATCGAACTGCCCGAGCAAATAGTAGAGACCCCACATTGTGAATCCAACGGTAAGTGGTACCGAGAGATTGTCGTCGAGATGGCTGCTCGCGCTTCCGGCTTCCGCAATGCCACCGAGAACTGCGGCAATCGCGCCAATTGCGAACTCGATTCCAAAAAGCGATCCGGCGCCGGCCTTGGGCGTCACCAACACCACAATGAACGCGGTCACAACAAATGCAATCGAGCCTTCGAGACTCTTATCAAGGAATTTGTGCCGGCCCAGGCGCCGCCCGATGAGCGCGCTCGATGCATCAGATACGATCAGAATCGAGAATGCCGTGATCGTGATCAACTTTGGAAACACCAGCACGCAAAAGAGGGCGCTGATGAACACGTACGTCGCGCCACTCAGCAAGCCGCTTTTCCGCTCGTGAGGCCGCAAGATCGGATCGAAGAGCCGCGCGACAATGTGGTGAACGGCTGGCACGTAATGCCGGCTCATGTCCACGGCCAAGAAGAAGATCGTGACAGGCAGCAGGATTGCGATTGCCGTGCTCCGGGTCACGTAAAAATACATGATCGGAATCGACATCGATACGAGATGGATCCCCTTGCGGATCAACTCGCCGTTGAACGTGATCTGCCGTGCCTCGGGAGGGGCTGTGGTGGGTGTGGAATTGATGACGCCTGTTTTGATAGTGGACACGCGGTTAAGCTTTCATTCTCGGCTCCCGATAAGTGGAATGACGAGGAGCAGGTTCCCGGCAATCTGCTATTACCAATTCCGCACAGAAGCCTATGTCAAAGAACGCGGACCTGAAGCACTGGATGGATTTCCCGACAATTCGATGGCATCCCGTTCGGGGTGAGCAGATGCTCCTCATCGAAAAAGCCGAGGCCGGTGATTTCAATCGGCACGGGGCGGGGAAACTTCTTCCCGAGAATGCCCGGTGCCCCAGCAATTCGGTCGATGGTTTTGCGCGCCGATGCAAACTGATCGAGATATGCGCGAGGCGTCTTGCCATTCGCTTCCGGGATTTCCGCGATCATGTGGAGGTGGGTTGTGGGATCTTCGAGGACGAGATGGTAGTCGCCATCGAACTCCTTTTTCACTGCGATGAGATTGGCAGAGATCACAAAGACTTGCCGCTCCGTCGGGAGCCGACCAACCGACTCGCCAACATGCGGCGTCGGCATCGCGACCTGCTCCTCGATCGTGCTGCGTGTCGCCGTTGCCGGAGCTTCGAATGCGTCCGCTAACGTCTTCACGTTCCAGCGAGGGGAATGCATGTGCTCGTGAAGTTCGAATCCGAGAAGCGTCGAGCCGCCCGCCAATAGAAATGCCAATGCTTGTATGATATTCACGGCTATACAAACAGACCACGCGCGCCGAGTGTCGCTGAATAATCCCTAATCACATTGTCACCGATTAGCGTCGCGCTAACCGCAATTCTGGCCCCGAGCCCCTATCGCTCGCAAAGCTAATCGCGCGCTCGGCAAGATCGAACTGCTCGGATACAATTGTCTGCGCAAGCTCCCGTGCGAGCCGTGGATCGGGTGCGAACGCAGCCAAATCTGGCCCACTCGTTGCGGTCTCGGGCCGGTTCATTATGACGGCCGCTGGGGAGAATCCGGATCCGGGAGTATCGGGATATTTCATAGCTGTCTAAATGCAGTAATAGCAACTTCTCAGAAAACTATCGCGGATGAATCTCATAGCTTGTCACTCCATGCCGTTTGGTCTTCGTCACATGTGCCGACTTCTCACCGTTCGCTCGCATCTCCGCAAGCCTCTCTTGCGCATCGAAGTTACTCGTCGTCGTAAATGCTTCGCTGCTATTTTCGGCTGTGCCTTTCTCCGCGGTGCCTGCGTGGCTCCCCGGCGTCTCGCGCGGCACAGCCAGCGCCTCCGGTGGCACCTGGCCCGGCGCGACCTGCGTCGGACTCACCGGTGGTGTCGAAGCCTCGTGCTCCTCCTGCGATAACAGATTCTGAATGGTATCCACCGATCTCGCCACCGAGCGCGCATCGCTGGCGGCTTGCTTTACAACCTGACTTCGCTGCTCGAAGCAGCCCTTATGGAATGTGATCGCGATCCCAACACCGAGCAATAGCAAGACCAAAATGGATGCCATAAATCCCCCATTCGGATTTCGAACCACAACCGGAGCACTCGGAATGGAGGGAGATGCTGGAATTGCGGGCTGAGTCTCAGGGGAAACCGGAGCCTCATTTGTCATTCGGTCATCGCCCACGATGGATTCGTCATT
>JADGPZ010000184.1 GCA_017882165.1 Candidatus Kapaibacterium sp. | reverse complement strand
AAACGGCGTGTTTTACTCGAGCGATAACGGCGGCACTTGGACGAAAATCGACCAGGAAGATAATGCGAGCAATTATGCCCTCGCCATCGCGGCCAATGGCTACATTTTCGAAGGTGCCAGTTCAAAGTTCGGCGGCGCAAGCGGACTCAAGCTCTCGATCGATCATGGAGCGACTTGGAATCCTCTGACGAGCGGGCTGACGAGCACGCAAGTCTATGCAATCCAGATCAGTTGGGCTGGCAATGTATACGCCGCGACCGATAGCGGCGTATTCCGCTACATGGATCCGACCGGCGACGTGAAGCCTGTGGCTTCCGCCGTGCCTTCCAACTTCTCGCTCACTCAGAACTATCCGAACCCGGCTACCGCAAACACGACGATCCGTTTCGCGCTGCCGGAGTCCGCACCAGTTTCGTTGCGCGTGTATGATATGGCGGGCCGCGAGTTGGCCTTGCTTGCCAACGGCAATTACTCTGCGGGGACCTACAGTGTCTCCTTCGACACGCACGGACTCACAAGCGGCGTTTATTACTACCAGATTCAGGCCGGCGCGTTCAGCGAGGCGCGGACGTTTGTCGTCGCGCCGTAAGCCGCAACGCGCCGACACGCGCAGGGAGTCTAACCGCCCTCGCATTCTGTTAGCCGGGCGGTGAAAGAAGAAGATAACCCATCCTCGATCCCCGGAGAAAGACCGGCCACAGTTCGCGTGCTGTTTATCGGCGATATCGTCGGCGTGGGCGCGCTGGCGATGGTCGTGCGGATGATGCCCACGCTGAAAGCGAAGTACAGCTCGGACTTTATCATCGCCAACGGCGAGAACGTCGCGGATGGTAAATCGCTGACCAAAAAGCAAGCCGCGGAGTTGTTCGGCGCGGGCGTGCAGGTCATCACAAGCGGCAATCATGTTTGGGACCGCTGGGATGCTCGTGAGTTGCTTTCGAACGATCGCCGCGTTCTTCGTCCGGCGAACTACCCTCGCGAGAACGCCGGCTCTGGGTTGCATATCGGCGAGACGGCCGATGGCATCAAGATTGGCGTGCTGAACCTTCAGGGCCGCACGTATATGCAAACGATCGACTGCCCGTTCCGTGTCTCGGACTGGGCGCTCGATAAGATCTCGGAGTTCGCGCAGGTCGTCATCGTCGATATGCATGCCGAAGCGACCGCCGAGAAGCAAACGATGGCGCGCTATCTCGATGGGAAAGTCAGCGCGGTACTCGGCACGCACACGCACGTGCAGACGGCCGACGCGCAGATCCTTCCGCATGGCACGGCGTTCATCTCGGATGTCGGCATGTCCGGTCCTTACGAGAGTGTGATCGGAATGAAGATCGAGATCGCGGTGCGGCGCTTCCTGAATCAGACGCCATACAAGTACGACATGGCGAGCGAAGGTATTCGCATCGCGGGCGTGAGCCTCACAATTGATGTGGCGAGCGGCGCGGCGCTCGAGATCGAGCCGTTCATGTTCCCGAACTTTGAACGATCGCGCACGGCAGAGCCGAACGGCGGAGCGATCGAGGAAACCGAGATCGCACTCGAACAACCGGAGGAAGGCGTACCTTCAACATTGGAACCTGGATCGATCGATGGCTGAAGCGCGCATCATCGACGGCAAGCGCATCGCCGAGCGGCTTCGCCTGGAGATTGGCGATGAGGCCACAGTGTTTCGGAAGAAGACGGGCATTCGCCCGCGCGTCGTGTTCATTTTGGTCGGCAGTAATCCCGCCAGCGAAGTGTACGTTCGCAACAAGGGACTCGCCGCCGAAGAAGCCGGATTTTCGCATGAGACGATCTTACTTGACGAGAGTACCAGTGAGGCGGCGCTCGTCGATCTTATTCACACAATCAACAACGATCCTGCGACGCACGGATTGTTGGTGCAATTTCCGTTGCCTCATCACATCAACGAGGAGCACGTCATCAATGCACTCGCGCCGGAGAAGGATGTTGATGGATTCCATCCGATCAACGCCGGACGCCTCGCCATCGGCAAAGGACATTACTTCGCGCCCTGCACGCCGGCTGGCGTAATCGAAATCTTGGCACGAGAGAAGATCGAAGTGAGTGGCAAACACGCGGTCATCGTTGGCCGCTCGAATTTGGTCGGCAAACCGCTGGCGATGCTGCTTGCACAAAAGAATCCAAGGGCAAACGCCGTCGCAACACTCGCGCACACCGGCGCGGGCGCCCGGTTGCCGGAGATCACCCGGCAAGCCGACATCATCATTGCCGCGATGGGCGTGGCGAATGCGATCACTGCTGATATGGTGAAGCCCGGTGCAGTGGTGATCGATGTCGGCATCAACCGCATCGAGGACGCGACGAAGAAATCTGGCTTCCGCTTAGTCGGCGATGTCGATTTCGAAGCCGTCCGTCACATCGCAAGCGCGATCACTCCCGTGCCCGGCGGCGTCGGGCCGATGACGATTGCGATGCTACTGAGAAATACACTCACGGCAGCAGAACGACAAACTCTGTGATGAACCGCATTGGCATCTTTGGTCACGAGCATCGCGCTGGAGCGCGCGAGACGCTTACGCTTTTGCTCGCGAAGCTCGCGGAGCGATTTCCGAACTCGCCCATCGCGCTGGCAGAGGGCATGGCCTCGCTGCTGCCAACGGGCAGTATGCCGGTCTTCACGTCGCTCTACGATTTTGCGCGAGCGTGCGATATCATCTTCTCCATCGGCGGCGATGGCACCATGCTTATGGCTGCCCGCGCAATCGAACGCGCCAATCCGGAAGCGAAACTCCTCGGCATCAACTTAGGGAAACTTGGCTTCCTCTCCGAGCATCCGCCAGCGGAGATGGACGCGCTGCTCGGCGAACTGGCCGAAGGTTCGCTCGTCACCGAGCATCGTCTGATGCTGCACGGTAAGGTGCATAGTGAGACGAGCCAACTTCCGCACATCAATCAGGACGATCTCGATCCCGCGCGTGTCGGGAGCACGGAGCAGGAAGTCACGCTCGATGCGCTCAACGAAGTTGTGATCGATAACTATGGCTCGACGCGAATGCTCACATTCGAGATCTTCGTGAACGATGCGCTGCTCGGTACGATCCGCGCCGATGGCATCATCATCGCCACGCCGACTGGCTCGACCGGCTACGCTGTCAGCGCGGGCGGACCAATCGTCGAGCCGACGAGCCGCGTCATGCTCGTCACTCCGATCGCACCGCAC
This sequence comes from Candidatus Kapaibacterium sp., assembly GCA_017882165.1. Taxonomy (GTDB): domain Bacteria; phylum Bacteroidota; class Ignavibacteria; order Palsa-1295; family Palsa-1295; genus PALSA-1295. Next base: position 2,329 of record JADGPZ010000184.1, on the reverse strand, counting down.
TCGCTCAACATTCGTCCCATCATCATCCCCGAGGAGGCACGCGTGCGTGTCCGCAGCTTTACTGCGGGCGGTTTCGCGGAACCGCATCAGGCGCTCGTCGTCGCCGATGGACAGGAGCAGGTCATCGTCCGCACGCCGGCCATCGTGACGGTCGAGGCCGCGCCGAACCGGCTGAATCTCTTGCGCCGCCGCGAGCGATCCTACTTCGATCTGCTGCGCACCAAGCTCTTCTGGAGTGCGGATACGCGGGATGCAGGAGCCGCCCGAATGTAGACATGTCGATACTATTGATCGAACAATAGCCAGATTTCTGCCGTGTGCGCGGAAGCGGTGCTTCCGCGAAGGCTTCACGGGCCCGCGTCCTCACAGATCAAGAGAGGGAAGCAGCGCTTCCCTCCACACAGCGAGAGTGTTACCATCCAAGAGAGATTCTCGCCTGTGTGTGCGGAAGCGCTGCTTCCGCGCCCGGAGCGAAGAACCGCTTCGCTCCACAGATGGAGCGTGTTTCGACATGCGGGACGATAGTGGCATCCGAGAGGCTTGGTTTAAGGCACGTTCTGCTGACCTTTGCGTTCAATCTCAGAGAAAGGAATCCACCCATGAAGCGATCATCGAAGGTAACGTTCAGGAAGGGCATATCGGACGCTAACGCGGTCGTTATGTTTGTACTGCTCCTCGTTGGAAGTTCTGCCACCGCGCCTGCTCAGACGCATTGCGTTTCGCCTGACGTTTACTCGACATCCTCGGTGAACATTGGTGATGTCAGTAATAACTATTGGGGTGGTTCGAGCATATCGTTCTCTGAAGTGGCCGTTACATATTCTGGTGGAACTGGACTTACATCTGCTCCATCTCGGCCAACCGTTTACTGTTCGGATGGTCTGCTCTCACCAAAACGGAGCCACAACCTGCCACTATCCATACTGATCGATACCGCAAGAACCCACTGTGATACACTGTTCAATCGCGGGTATTATTTGCAAGCGAACGGTCCAGGGCAAGCCGCATATGACACACTGAGAATGTTCATGGAGCAGTGTCCATACTATAGTGCGAACGGTGCGGATGCTGTGGAGGGTTTCATCTACCTGGGCGGGGCAGTGTCCCAATGGGTCGGTGGCCAGCCGCAGGCAGTGAAGTTAAGCCGTTACGCTAACTATCTCGACTGGCTGAAATCCGTTCTGTACTTGAGGGCCGATTCTCAGTGGTACTGCACAGATGTGAGCGAGATGTTCTCTGCAATCGCAAGTAATGACAAAATTTGGGACGCTGCGACAATCGAGGCGATTTGCAAGTACATTCTCGACAATCATCGCTGCGGGCCGCAGACAGATTCCATCATGTTTGGCACGAACTACGATGTAAACAGCAAGGGTCGCCACGCTCTTTGGCGCGATTCTGTTACGAATGTTTGGTACAAATGGGCGATGGGTAATCTGTATTTCCTTCCTGTCTGGCGAGATTCACTCGGGAAGGACACCATGCTCCATCCGTATGATTCAACGGTGCCTTCGATCGATTCGCTCGGGTTCTCGATCCTCCGCGGCCCGCAATATGCTCAGCACGCAGCAGTACAGCCCAGAGGAGCGATCTCATCAACGGCGTTGCTTGATGCCCGGCTCCTCGATAATCCAATGAAGAATGAAATCACTATCTCTTTCGAGATGGGCCGCACGGCATTAGTGACGATGGAGCTTCGAGATATTCTCGGCCGCATCGTACCAATCGCAAACGCCAAGTACCTGTTCGAAGAGCCTGGCACGCACACCGCGCATCTGCCCGTGCCGTACTTGCCATCCGGCACGTATTATCTCCGCGTCTTCACCGATACGGGTGACTCGAAGACGCTGAAAGTGGTGAAAGAGTAACGGCTTCCCTCAAGGGATTGCTTCGCTTCGCTCGCAATGACAGTATGCATCGCCCCTTACGGAAACGTGAGGGGCGATTTGTTTTGGAAGTCCGGTTCGTGGGGGAGAATTGACATAGCAGGAATTGCGTTCACCACCCTCACTCAGCACGTTAGCACTTCAGCACTTTCACGCTCAGCACTTGACTTCGACCCCTGTAGGCATCATTCTGGCCGGCGGCTCCGGCTCGCGGCTGCATCCGTGTACCGCCGTTACGAACAAGCATCTCCTGCCCATCGGCGAGATGCCGATGATCTTCTATCCGATCAAAAAGCTCGTGGCCGCTGGCGTTCGGGATATTTTGATCGTCACCGGCACGGAGCACATGGGCGATTTCCTCTCGCTGCTTGGCTCGGGCAAGAATTTCGGCTGCGCGCTCAGCTACCGCGTGCAGGACGAAGCCGGCGGCATTGCGCAAGCCC
>JADGPZ010000004.1 GCA_017882165.1 Candidatus Kapaibacterium sp. | reverse complement strand
AACTCGCCGTGCCGGACGAACGCCGGATAATCGACGTAGTTCAGCGAGTGATTGATGAGGCTATCGGTCGAGGGCTGTGCCTGCACCGAGGCCGGCGCCCACGCTTGGCACGCGCAGGATACGACGGCCAGCGCCCAGCGTAGGCGCGTGCCTTGGCTCGATACGATTCTCGAGACGATAGAGGAGGTCAAAAGTGGATGATCGCTCATCCACACGAAGCCCAGTCTTTTCATATTTCTCATTAATGATCGGGATGGATGATCGCTCATCCACTGAGCATGGTGATTCAACATCATAGCTCCAAGTGATTCCTCACAAAACTACACACGAAATCACTACCCGGCCCTCAGGGGCGAAATCTCATAGCACTCCGGGCGGAGATGGCCGATCGCTAATCCACATGGCCTATCCGGGTCACGGCGGCCCTTCTTATGGAAAATTCATTGGACACCCAGTTTTTTGTAGTATATTTGAAAGTCCGTCGCCACCGGGTTGGGCTGTTCCCCACCTATAATTTGGTTTTTTGTCCTTATGGAGTGACGCGGCTGCTACTTTCTTCTTTAATTTACTTATGAAAAACTGCATCAAATCGGTGGCGCTAATGATAGCGGCCATGGTTGTATTGGGTTCGAGCGCACCGTGGGCGGTACAATCGCTCAGAGCGCAAGCGGTCCCTGCGACAGCGGATGATCGCTCATCCACGGTGGATGATCGCTCATCCACTGCGCCGCGCACCATCAGTTACCAGGGCGTACTGGCAAACACCGACGGAACCGCCATCACCGATGGCGAGTACTCCATCACCATGCGCATTTACAGTGATGTGTATGGAGTCAAAGAAGTCTGGCGCGACACCTACAAGGTGCCGGTCGCGCACGGCGTGTTCAATCTCGCACTTGGCTCGGGCGCAACAGCGTTACCAGAGGCCAGCGCCATGGATCAGCCGCTGTGGCTTTCGATGCAAGTTGGCGATCAACCCGAACTCAAGCCCTTCTCGGCGATGACCGCTTCGGCCTATGCGCTCAACGTCGCGGACAAGTCCATCTCCGCAAACAAGATTTCCGCCGATTACGTCAAGTCCATTACGCTTAACGGCCAGACCGTTTCCGGCAATGGCAAGGATGTCAACATCCAGACCGGTGACGGCGTGGTCGCGTCACTCGACCCGGCAACGAACACCATTCTGCTAAAGGGTGGCAACGCGTCGCTCCAGGGCGCAAAGGGCGGAGAAGTGCAAGGAAATACGACGATCTCCGGTTCGCTGACCGTCACCGGATCGACCTTCCTCGGCTCATCCTCTGCCGGCACATACGTCTATGGTGTGCTCACAGCTTCGAAGGACATTCTCCCCGTCTCTGACAACACGCAGAGTCTTGGCAGTCTCTCACACCGCTGGATGGATCTCTACTTGGGTGGCGGCACACTCAAAATGATCGACGGCTCGACCATGACCCAACTGAAGAATACGGGCGGGACGGTTACGCTCAGTGTCACGAGTGGCGGTGTTACCACCGATCCGCTGACAATGACCACAGACGGTGTGACGACCACCGGCACGCAGACCACCACCGGCCCGATCACGTCCGGCAACAGCATCGTAATCGACGGCACCGCAACGCCAAGATTTATTAATTCCGACGCGGGCTTGGACGTGTATTGTTTAACGGCTGGCACCGGAGTTGCCGGAGGCGCGATCTCGATCCTGGCTGGCACCGGCGGACCCGGCGGCGGTATGGCCGGCGGCAACCTGACCCTCACCTCCGGAGCCCAAGGAAGCGGCGGTGGTTCCACCGACGGCGATATCATCCTGAAGACTGGCGGCGCGAGCGGCACGACGTGGATGACCTTTAACCATGCAACCGGCCCCGACATGAACTCGCACCAGATCCACAGCGTCACCGATCCCAGTTCCGCGCAGGACGCGGCGACGAAGAATTACGTGGACAACACCGACGCTGTAGCGGTGGCTGTCTCAGTCATCCTTGCGCCGAACGGCAGCACGCGCAACGTGATCCAGCCGACGGGCGCAGCGGTTGTTCCGCTGAAGATCAAAGGCTACAGCGGACAATCGGCGCATCTGCAGGACTGGGAGAATTCCTCCACGACGGTTCTGGCCGCCATCGATCAAAACGGCGCGGCGACTACGGCCGGCCTCGATGCCGGCAGCGGCACGATTACGACGACGGGCACAACGCACGGAGCCAACCTGACACTATCTCCGCTGACCAGTTCAGTTGGTATTACGATCGGCTCGGGCAGCACCGGTAACGACATCACCGGCAACTCGTGGCACGTCGCGCATAGCGGCGCAATCACGTCAACAGGCCTCGATGCTGGCAGCGGCTTAATTATGACATCGGGCTGGATTATCACGACTGGCACCGGGGGGATCACTTCGGCCGGTTTGCTGACGACCAACAATGGCCTGACCGTCACGTCCGGTACGGTGACGCTTCCAGCGGCTTCGATCGCTGATGCCGCACTCTCCTCGAACGTTGCTCTGCTCAACGGCGGACAGACGTTCTCGGCCGGGCTCACGATAAATAGCGGTCTGACGCTCGGCACGCAGCTCTCGGTTGCCAACGGCGGCACGGGCGCGACGACTCTTACCGGCGTCCTGCATGGGAACGGTACCAGCGCGATCAGCGCATCGAATGTGAACCTGACCTCTGACGTCACCGGAACGTTGCCAGTTGCCTATGGTGGCACAGGCGCGACGACGCTTACCTTGAACACCGTCCTGTTCGGGAATGGGACGAGCGCCGTTCAGGCGGTGCCGGTCAATGCATCCGCAACGAACATGTTTCTGACTCAATCGAGCAGCGGTGCTCCGGCATGGAGTGCGCTCGTGGCTGGTGACATCCCGACCGGTTCCGGCAACTACATCCAGAACCAAAGTGCGGGCGCGCAGGGGCCTGCGAGTTACTGGATCACTGGCTCCGGACAAGTTGGCACGACGCTTACGGCTGGGGGGAATATCAATACCACTGGTGGCGCTCTTCAAACAGCAGGCACAACGCGCATCGACAACAGCGGCAACGCCTCGCTGGGTCTGGTCAACTCGTTCGGCCTGCAAACGAACTCGATAATGCGAATCGGCGCTAACGGTGAGGGCACGTTCACCACGCTCACCGCAAACGTTCACACGGATGCAACCGGCGTCTATACGTTCGATGCTTCCGGTGCGCATGACTTCCTCGTGATCGAGACGAAAGATGTTGCTCTTGATGCTGATGTACTGATATTGCCGACGGCAACCACAGGAAGAATCGTTGCGATCAAGTTCACGGGGACCGCCGCCACTCTGGCTGTCACCAACCCATACGGTGCAAAGATCGAAGGATCTGCTCCACCTTTTACAATCTCGCCTACCGACCAACACCTAATCACACTCATGTGTGACGGAACCGACTGGTGGATCGTTGGCTCCGGACAAGTTGGCACGACGCTTACGGTTGCGGGCAATATCAATACCACTGGCGGCGCTCTGCAAACGGCAGGTGCGACACGTATCGACAATAGCGGCAACGCCTCGCTGGGTACGATCACCGCAGGTAATGTGCTGACTCAAAAATCGTCGAATTTAACAATCGTGAACGCCCACGGTCTCTATACGCTTGACGGCACCTCCAATCTTTACGAGTTGGTTGGAGCCCCGGGTACCAATGAGGGTGTGGCACTTCCGACCGGTTCTGCCGGCCAGATCATTCATATCCTGAATAGCTCCGGCAGTACCCAGACGATCAACGGGGTAGCGAGAGCCAATGGTGTCGGCGTGGCCTATGGCCAATTCTCGACAGCTGGCTGGAAGCTTCTATTCCTATTCTAACAGAAATTTAACACACCCGTCGGAGAGAGTTCAAAGCTAACGAAACGTCCGGAAGCCCCCGCACCACGCGGGGGCTTCGGATGACCGCCCACGATGCCGGGCGCCCGGTGTCCGGGCACCCGGCATCGTGGGCGATGCCCCGGGCATGAGGCAGAATGTATTTGTTGACTCGAAGGTTTAGGGCTGACTGGCCTGGCAAGCGCCCACGCCACGCGCCCACGCAAGCGCCCACGCTGACCAGTAGCCACGTTGTGAAGTGAGTCTCGAAGTTTAGGAGGTATCAGGCTGGTAAGCCGATTCTCGGAATTTCGCTGTTCTGAGAAACAGCCACCGCGCCCTTTCAAGGCGAGGGGTTTTACTCTTTGTTATGGACTCCTCAACCGAACTCCGGTTATTTCTTTCTTCGACGTTCATCGACTTTCTCGGTGAGCGGGATTACTTAGCGAAGAAAGTATTTCCAACGCTGAGGAGCCTGTGCCGCGATCGTGGTCTGGAGTTCACGGAGATCGACCTGCGCTGGGGCCTCACGGCCGAGGACAGCCAAAAGGGCCGGATCATCCGAACGTGCCTCGAAGAGATCGACAAATGCCAGCCGTTCTTCATCGGTCTTTTGGGCGAGCGGTACGGTTGGGTGCCGCCCATGGAAGAGCTTGAGAAGGATCGCGAACTCGGTAAGGAGCAGCCCTGGATAGAACCTGCAATCCGAGACGGCCAGAGTGTGACCGAGCTGGAGTTTCGACACGGCTTCCTGAATCAGAGTCCCGGTCGCAGCAAGCCGCTCGTTTATTTCCGGTCATCCGGCACCGTGAAGGAAGATCCGCGTCTGACGCGCCTCAAGCGAGATGTGACCGGACATTTGGGCAAGATCTCGACATTCAAATCGCCGCAAGAACTTGGATTTCTGATCGAGCAGGATCTCACGGCTCTGATCGAAGCGCATTGGCCCGGCTCGAAAACAACGTCGTGGCTCGATCAGGAGCGAGCCGGCCATGCCGCGTTTGCACAAAGCCGCCGGAAGGCGTACGTGCCCGATCTCGCGATGACGGACCGGATGGATGCGCACTTGCGCGCTCCGGCACGCGCCCACGCGGAACCGGTGCTGGTCCTGACCGGCGAATCCGGAGGTGGTAAGAGTTCGCTGCTTGCCTATTGGGCGGAAAAGCTTCGTTCGCAGGATCCAAATCTCTTCGTCATCGAGCATTACATTGGCGTGACGGCGGCAAGTACCGATCCGGACACACTGATGCGGCGCATCATCGAGGAAATCCGCGAGCGAACGCATTCGGAAGATCCCGTTCCAAAGTCATCGGAGGAATTGGAACGTGCATTTCCATCGTGGCTTGCACGGGTAGCCGGTCGGCAGGCCGGCGAGCGGTTGCTGATTCTGGTGGATGCGATGAATCAGCTCACCGAAGAGGGCCAACTCCTGAACTGGTTGCCGGAGCACTTGCCGGGTAACATCAAATGGGTGCTCTCCTCAACCAAGAGCGGAGCGCTCGGACGATTGCGCGACAGAGGATGGCCTGAAGTTGCCGTTCTGCCGATCACGCCCGAAGTCCGGCGAAGAGTCCTCAGGACATTCCTCGCCGGGTACCGGAAAAAACTCAACCGAACGCAAGAGAATACGATCGTTAACGACGCAAAGGCGTCCAGTCCATTGTTTCTCCGGACGCTCCTCGAAGAGTTGCGGCTGCAAGGGATGCACGATCAGTTGGACAACCAGATCGCGCACTATCTTGCGTCCAAGGATATTCCCGATCTCTTCACAAGAATTTTGGAGCGGCTGGAGAACGACTATGGTAAGGACGACATCCAGCGATTGCTGACACGTCTTTGGGCCGCGCCACACGGCCTCTCGGAGTCGGAGTTGCTCACGGCGAGCGATCTGGACCGGAGCACCCTTTCGCTCCTGCTTCACGCATTCGATTTCCATTTCGTGCGATTGCGTGGCCGGTTGAGCTTCTTCCATGACCATCTTCGCTTTGCCATCGAGCGTCGCTATCTCCCGTCCACTTCGGACAAGCAAGCAGCGTGGATTGCGCTTGCCATGTTCTTCCAAAACACGGAAGCCTCCGCGATCAAGGCGCACTCTCTGCCGTGGCTCCTGAGCCGGGCCGAGCATTGGGGTGAACTCAAAAATGCGCTGCTCGATGTGGACCTTCTTCCGCATCTCACCGAGGGCACGCGCACATACGATCTGCTTGGATATTGGCTCGTGCTGGAAAAACTTTCGGCGTCCACGAATGACGCCAAGTCCACCGAGAGCAAGTCCTGGAACATTGATGTCGTCGCGGAATATGAGGCGGCACTCGAGCGCTACCGATCCGCAGACGTGTCTGCGTCTGCGGTCGAGTCTGCGTCCGCGTCTGCGGGATCCTCGAAGCTCGATCGCATCAAAGAGCGCAAGTTGCTCTATGCGCTTGCGCTGTTCTTTCATGACGCCGGCTGGGTTCCGGGGACGATCCGTAGCGCCGTGCGGGCGCTCGAACTGTGCCAGACCATCGCCCACGATGCCATCGCCCACGATGAGGCCGCACCACAAACAGGCGTTCCAACGCAAGCCCAAGCGTGGGCGCTGGACTCGGATACACTCGATCTGACGATCGACCTGCGGCTCAAGCTCGGAACGGCATATATGGATAGCGGCGATCTGAAGCAGGCTTCAGAGTCGCTCGAAACCGCGATGCGATTGGTCGGCGCAGCGTGGGCGCTGGCCCCGGCGGACACGGAATATCGCACGGTTGACAATCGAATACCGGCTGTCGCAAGCATTCGCGAGATCCAGGTGCGAACGGAGTATGCGTTGCTTTTGAGACGGCTTGGAAAGTATCAAGAGGCCGAAGGTGCAGCACGAATTGCGATGGATGCGGCCACGGGACGGTTCGGCGCCGGGCACCATACGACGCTGAAAGCCACGAGTTACCTTGCGGATATTTTGGCACTGCAAGGGAAACGCGCGGAAGCGGAGGCCATCTATCGAAGCATTCTGAAAAAAGTGGAAGCATCATCGGGTCCGGAGAGTCTCGAAACGGCGGACTCCTTGAACGATCTTGGCACGATTCTCCGCATGTATCAAGGAGATTATGACGAGGCGCGGCGCCTGCTCGAGCGGGCCGGGGGGATCATTGAATCACGATTGGGCGCGAACCATCCGGATCTCGGGGTCCTATTGAATAATTTGGCCTCGCTTCATGCCGAGCGCGGGCAGTTCGCAAACGCGGAACCCATCTTTCTCCGTTGTCTGGAAATCGGAGAACGGGCGCATGGGCCAGAGAATCCAAGGACCGCAACGATCCTCAATAATTACGCGAGCCTGCTCTATGGGCAGCAAGCCTACGATCGCGCAGAGCCATACTACCGGCGGGCGCTTGCCATCCGGCGAAAGGTCTTCGGCGAGGAGCATCCGGAAACCGTTATCAGTTTGAATAATCTGGCCAATGTGCTTCGCAGGGCGGGCAGAAATCTGGACGAAGCTGAGGGATACTACAAGGAAGTCCTTCGACTGCGAATTGCATCGCTGGGCCACGAGCACCTGTACACCGGATTCACCCTTGCCGCCTACGGTTCGCTCGAACGCATGAAGCCGAGCGTGGGCGCTGGCGGGGATCTCCAAACTGCGCTCGAAATGCTGGACCGCGCATACCCAATTTACAAAGCGAACCTGGGAGAGACGCATCGCGACACCGTGCTCGTGGCCGCCGAGCTTGCCGAAGTTCTCATCGAACTCTCGCTCGACGATCGCGCACAGCAGATCATCGAAGAATCTCTGATTCCTGCCGATCCTGCAAATCTCTCCGAAGAGCTGAAGCTTCGGATCGAGAAACTCGTCAAGCGTGAGCGTAGGCGCGTGCCGTGGCCGCTTGAGCTTATGCGCCCACTGAGGTAGCGGCTTGCTCTGCACTGACCGCTTGCCGGAAATACTTCAGTGTTCGCTTCAGCCCTTCGCTCCTCGGCACTTTCGGCTCCCAGCCAAGGAGAGCTTTCGCCAAAGTAATATCCGGCTGACGAATCTTCGGATCGTCCTCCGGCAGCGCCTCGAATGTGATTTTGCTCTTGCTCTCCGGCACCATCGCGAGTATTTCCTCCGCAAGCTGCAGCATCGTCACTTCATCCGGATTGCCGATATTGACCGGCAGATTGTAGTCCGACATCAGCAACCGGTAAATCCCTTCGATGAGATCGCTGACGTAGCAGACCGATCGCGTTTGCGAGCCATCGCCGAACACCGTGATCGGCTCAGAGCGCAACGCCTGCGACATGAATGCCGGTATCGCGCGGCCATCGTGAATGCGCATGCGCTCGCCGTACGTATTAAAGATGCGAATGATGCGCGTATCAACAGCGTGGTAGCGATGATACGCCATCGTCAGCGCTTCGGCGAATCGCTTGGCCTCGTCATAGACGCCGCGGATGCCGATCGGATTGACGTTGCCCCAGTAGGTCTCCTTTTGCGGATGCTCTGCGGGATCGCCGTAGGTCTCGCTCGTCGAAGCAATCAGGAAGCGCGCGTTCTTGGCTTTGGCGAGCCCCAATGTTTTGTGGGTGCCGAGCGAACCGACCTTCAGCGTCTGAATCGGCAGCTTCAGGTAGTCGATCGGACTCGCCGGCGAAGCAAAGTGCAGGATGTAATCGAGCGGCCCTTCGACATAGACGAACTGCGTCACGTCGTAGTGAATGAACCGGAAACTTGGCAGCCCCAGCAGGTGCGAAATATTCTCCATTGATCCGGTCGAGAGATTATCCATACAGATAACCTCGTGGCCTTCCGAGATGAAGCGGTCACAGAGATGACTTCCGAGAAATCCGGCGCCGCCGGTGATAAGGGTTCTTGGCATGGGACTGTAAATGCAATCAACAGCCTAATCGGTTCAACTGACGGGACGCCTGTAAGAGCGAATATCCCGTTGAACCTCAGATTCTGTCATGCGTTTTTCGCCCGCAATGACACGCACAACCGCCGGAACTGCACCCGAAGCGATTCAGCCGAGCGGCCGAGCTGTGCTGCAAGATCGGAGTAGCGGTACCCCTCAGCACGACCAAGAAGAAGTTTGGTGTCGCGCTCGGGAAGTGTTGCGAGTATGGCATCCGCTCGTTGCTTGGCTGCCAGTTGCCGCCAGATGAGCGCTTTGCGCTGCCGCTTGTTTGGGGTCAGCCGCCGGCGAATGGCACGGCGCGAACGTTCGCGGCTTGCGCCTGCGGAAACAATGCGACGCAGTTTCAATTCGAGATCGTCCGGCGTGGTGGATGCGTTTTTGACAAGTTGCTCTGCGAGATAGTCAAGCGCGTCCTCAAATCCCCACGAGGCATCAGTCATGCGACGGGAAGAAAGGAGCAGGGATTGCCAATGGGCATAGTGGGACCAAAGAGTATCGTTCATAATGCATTAGTGGAACAACGTGGTATGTGGGTGTGAATAGTCACCCCCTCATATTATAGAGATGGCAGAGGCCGCTTTGTGACATGACCCTCAAAAAAAATGATGAATTCTTAAACGACCTCTCATTTCCGTGCCGTTTTAGCCGAATATCAAAAATATTTGCCCTTTCGGGCAGGTGCCTATCACCGCACTACCAATATACGAAACCGGGAGGGCGAAGTCAAGGGGAGAAGGCAGAAGAAATTCTTACGCCTTCACAAAACTCAATTTTGCGCCTTCAGATTGAAGCGTTTTCATCCCGCAAGATATTTAGTGTCGTATATTTGTGATGCTTTCTTCTTCTGTCGTCGTCTGTTCTTCTTTTTTGCGTTTGAGTCCCCGGATTCAAATCCTTCCTTGCCGAACGGCGCCTGCGGATTTTTGTCGTCCACTGTTCTTAATCAAATACAATTATGACTCGTCTCAGCGCATTCGTGTGCTGCGGCCTGCTGCTCGTTTCTTTGAGCGCAAGCGCCCAGCAAGCACCCGTGCAATCCCGCACGCTCAGCTATCAAGGTACGGTCGCTTCTTCTGACGGTGCAGCCATCAATGGAGCCCGTGATTTCACGATCCGGCTTTACTCGGATGCAGAGGGGCACGCGCTCGTCTGGCAGGACACCTACCACATTCAAGTTGTGAATGGGGTCTTCAACATCGCGCTTGGCTCCGGCACCATCCCGCTTCCTAACAGTCAACTCATGTCGCATCCGCTCTGGGTCGGCACGCAGATCGGTACCAGTGAAGAGATGCGGCCGTTCGCGCCGCTGGCTGCTTCGGCATTCGCACTCTCGATCGCCGATGGCTCTGTCACGAAAGAGAAAATGTCGATGGACTATGTCAGCAGCATCTCGATCAATGGCCAACAGATTAGTGGTCGCGGGGCTGACGTGAATATTGTGACTGGTGATGGCATCACTGCAACAATGGATCCGGCAACGAATACACTGCTCCTCAAGTCGGGGTTGACCTCACTCGAAGGTGCCAAAGGCGGCGCGGTTCAAGGTAATACAACGATCTCCGGATCGATCACGGTGACGGGCGCATCCTTTCTCGGTTCGAGCTCTGCGGCAACGACGATCTATGGCAACGCCAATATCGATGGTAATCTCGTGCTCGCTTCGGGCAAAACGCTTACAATTCCCGGACTCACAGCGAGTCGAGTTGTCAAGACCGATGCATCCAGCCTTCTCACAACAGGTGCGGTCAATCTTGCATCGTCGAATGAAGTGACGGGGAATCTACCAGTCTCCAATCTCAACAGCGGCACGAGCGCATCCTCCTCGACCTTTTGGCGCGGCGATGGCTCGTGGGCTGCACCGGCATCGGGTCTCACGAATTTCACGGAGTCCGTTAACACATCTGCACCGAACGCGACGGTGCCGGTTGTTCGATTGCTCGCAACGAATGCTGCAACGAATGTCGATGTGGCGCTGACACCAAAGGGTGCGGGCGCACTGACCGCACAAGTCGCCGACAACACTTCGACCGGTGGCAATAAGCGCGGTCCGAATGCGGTGGATTGGCAATTGTTAAGATCAGCAAACACCCAGGTAGCAAGCGGTAATTATTCGACGATTGCTGGTGGCGAGTACAACACTGCGAGCGCTGACGGTGCGATTGTTGTCGGTGGTCAGGGAAATAGTGCAACCAGCGACTTCTCGGTCGTTTCCGGCGGCGATGGGAACATCGCGAGCGGAGCCGGTAACGCAACCGTCGCAGGCGGCGCTTTGAATACCGCGAGTGGTTTAACCCATGGGTTCGGAACCGTCGGTGGTGGCATCGGCAACACTGCCAGCGGAGATTTTTCAACAATCCCTGGCGGGGAGCTGCTAACGCTGTCCGGCTATGATGACTTTGGCTTTTTGTCCGCCAATGATAATACGGCTATCAACGGCATGACCATCTCCGCGAACAACACTGCGGTCTTTGGCAATACCGATCTGTGGCTCGCCAATAATAAGAACACTGCTAGCTCGCTTTATTTCTATGCGCCGTGGAACACGGCTGGCGCATTCCCGAGCACGGATAAATATGTCGGCTTCAAAGCCGGCGCGGTTACGACTTCTGTGATCTGGACGCTACCTCTGGCAGATGCCACTGCTTCTGGCCAAGTGCTTTCGTCGAATGCTGCTGGCGTGCTTAGCTGGCAGACGGGATTGCCGAGTGGAGCGGTTATTGCCTTTGGAGACAATGGAGCGCATGCGGGATATACAGCCACGGGCTACACTTCGATTGCAGGGGTAATCTGGTCAGCCGGTGTATCACTCCCGGTCGGGCAAGGGGAAATGGTGAGCGAGGTTGTGAATGGAAAGATCTATGTGATAGGAGGCGGTTATGGCAGTCAGAACAACAATCAGATATATGACCCGGCTACAAATACATGGTCTGTTGGTGCGGCTCTCCCTGTCCCACAGTACGGCATGGTGAGTGCTGTTGTAAACGGCAAAATCTATGTAATCGGTGGATGGAACGGAGGCCACAATAACAATCAGATCTACGATCCCGGCACCGATAGCTGGTCTACAGGGAGGGCTCTGCCCGTGGGACAAGACTTGATGTCAAGTGCTGTTGTAAGCGGAAAAATCTATGTCCTCGGTGGAAACCTTGGGACCCAGAACTACAATCAGATATACGATCCGGGCACGGACTCATGGTCAACAGGGGCAGCGCTTCCGGTTGGGCAAGTCGAGGGTACGAGTATCGCTGTTAACGGAAAAATCTATGTGATCGGGGCGTGGTACGGAAACAGCAATCAGATTTATGATCCTGTAGCAAACAGTTGGTCAACCGGTGCGGCACCACCAGTAGCGGAGACAAACATGACGAGCGCTGTCGTGAACGGAAAGATTTATGTGATCGGTGGAAGCGCTGGAAGCAACAACGCGAATCAGATCTACGATCCGGTTGCGAATACGTGGTCGAGCTCGTCGCTACTTCCTGTAGGCCAATTCTCGATGGTGAGTCCTGTCGTGGGCTCAAATATATTTGTGATTGGCGGAGATCTCGGCACCCATGACAATAATCAGATCTTCAACCAGGGGCCTATACTCTTTTACTTCTCGAAGAACTAAGGAGACAATTTCAACCATCGAGTTGAGAGTTCAAAACGAAGAGGCCAGCAACCTAAGGTTGCTGGCCTCTTCTGATTTATCAAAACGATTCGCTCGCAAATGCTTAGTGCACAGCGAATGCCTTATCGCCTCCCGATCCCATAATACGTAAACCCGAACTCGCGCATCCGCTCGGGGTCATAGACGTTTCGGCCATCGAAGATGACTTTGTCGCGGAGCTTCTCCGCGATCATCTCGAAGTTCGGGTTGCGGAATTCATTCCACTCCGTTACGACGACGAGCGCATCACTTCCTTCGAGCGCATCCGTGTTTTTGCGAAAATACTTGAGACTCTCTGACTCGGGCAGGACACTCTTCATCGGCGTGATCGCGGCCGGATCGCTTGCGTGTACGCGTGCGCCGCTCGCGAGGAGTCCGTTAATAATTTCAATCGCGGGCGCTTCGCGGATGTCATCCGTGCGTGGCTTGAACGCCAGACCCCACACCGTGAACGTCTTGCCGGCAATATCGCCGTTATAGTGCAGCAAAATCTTGCGGAGCAGTTGTGTCTTCTGCCGGTCGTTCGCTGCCTCGACGGCCTTCAGGATCGAGAAGTCATGCCCGAGTTCTTCCGCAGTCTTGACGAGCGCCTTGATATCCTTCGGGAAGCAACTTCCGCCATAGCCGACGCCGGGGAAAAGAAACTGCGGCCCAATGCGGCCATCCGAGCCGACTCCAATGCGGACATGCTCGACATCCGCGCCGACGAGATCGCAGAGATTCGCGATCTCATTCATAAAGCTGATCTTGGTCGCCAGCAATGAGTTCGCTGCGTATTTCGTCAGTTCGGACGACTTCTCGTCCATGATGTAGATCGGGTTGCCGGTGCGGACGAAGGGCTCGTACAGCTCCTTCATCACCATGATCGCACCCGGATCGCGCGAGCCAACGACAATGCGGTCGGGCTTCATGAAGTCCTGTACTGCCGCGCCCTCTTTCAGGAATTCCGGATTCGAGACAACTGCGATCGGAATGTTGGTTGCACCTTCGAAGATCGCTCGCACGCGAGCGGCTGTCCCGACCGGTACCGTTGATTTGTTGACCACAACTTTCGGTTCGGTCGCAAGCTGCGCGATCGCTTTCGCGGTTTCGAGGACCATCGAGAGATCGGCCGCGCCATCCGCGCCCGGAGGCGTCGGCAGCGCGAGAAAAATCACCTCGGCGTGATCGACCGCTTCTTTCAGATCGAGCGTAAACTTGAGTCGGCCTTCCTGGACATTGAACTTCACGAGTTCTTCGAGACCCGGCTCGAAGATCGGGATGATCCCCTTGCGAAGGTTCTCGACCTTCTCGGGGATGATGTCCATGCAGAGCACCTGATTGCCGGTCTCGGCAAATCCAGCGCCGGTCACAAGCCCGACGTAGCCGGTTCCAATTATTGAGATGTTCACGTGGTAGTGGATTGTGAAAAGTGGATCGCGAAGAACGGAAAGAAAATCGAGGACCCTCGATGGCACTCTCCCTTACCCGCTATCCGTAACGATGGCCCTAAACAGCGGAACGAAGGGTTTGCTCCCACGCAAATAGGGCAGTCCCGAGTGCCCTTAGACGGCTAATTTCCGTCGAGGATTCGCCGCATTTCTTGAATAACCGCGTCGATCTCGTCCAGCGCGTTGTAAAAGTGTGGTGCGATGCGGATGCCGAGCGGCGGGCGATAGTCAACGATGAAGCGGCGTCGGATCAACTCGTCGCAAATGTCTTTGGTCGCGTGGCGCGGGCTTCCTGCCCGCGCTCGCAGGCTGGAAGCCTGCGCCACGGGATCGATTGTTAGCGCGCCACCGCGCCGTGATGCCTCGCGCGGGGAATTGATAGCGAATCCATGCTCGTCCGCTTTCGCAATCAAACGGTCAGTGAGTTGGAGTGATTTCTCCCGGATCGCGTCGATGCCGATTTCATTGAACATCCGGAGTGCTGGCCGAGCTGTGTGCAGGCACGGCACTTGAATGCTCGATGTCAGGAAGCGATGCATCCCGTGCTCGAACGTCACACTCGGCATGTGGAATTCGAATGGCTCTTTATCGCCCAGCCAGCCGCGAATCGCCGGCAGGAATTGCTCCTGCAGGTCAGGCCGGACATACATGAACGCTGCACCGGGTCCGCCACAGAGCCACTTGAGGACGCCAGTTGCGAGAATATCGCAGTCGAGTGCCTTCACATCGATCGGAACAACACCGGCCGCCTGATACGAATCGACCATGACGAGCGCGCCCATCTTATGTGCGTGCTCGATGATCGGTTTGATGTCCTGCAATCCGCCCGAGCGGAAATAGACATGCGAAAGCGCGACAAGCTTTGTGTTCTCATCGATCGCTTCAATGTACTTCTCCGTCTCGGTCCAAATGCCATCGCTCTCGATCACGTGAGGTATGGCACCATACTTTCGCCAGCCTTGCCAGAGATAGGAAATCGTTGGAAAGTGTAAGTCGGAATAGACGACCTTGTTTCGCTTGCCACTAAAATCGAGACACGATGCAATCAGCGCGGAGCCGATGGTGAGGTTATGGATGAGCGTGACATCTTTCGCGTCCGCTCCGATCAAGCTTGCAACAAGTCCACTTACTTCATCGACGAACGGAAACCACGTATGCCATGACTCGACACCCTCGGTCTGCCAGATCTTCGTGTATTCCTGAAGCTCGCTCTCGACTTCACGCGGCATCGCGCCGAGCGAGTTCGATATGAGGTAGCAGGAGGTTCCGAGGATCGGGAAGTGCGAGCGGTACTTGGCGGCGAGTGTATCCATCATGCTCTTCCAAAAAACATCACCACTGGTAGCGCAACCTTGAAGTTCTTTCCCAGTATCTCCGGCAAATCCTCGCTCAGAAGATCGCCCTCGGCAAGATCAAATCCGAAGATGAAGCTCTTCAGCTTCAGCCATTGTGCCGCTGGATGGTCCTCGGCGTAACCGACGGGGATGCGCTTCAGCGATTCGCCTTCGAGACCTTTTGGGAAACGCTTCTTGAACGCCGGCGCCGCGAGCAGTTTCTTTAGCGCCGCGTGGTCATTCGCAATCTTGGCGCGGATGCGTTTGAGATATGGCGGCATAGGCATGTAGACTCCGCCGCCGACATAAACGTGCATTCCTTTCCCACTCTTCGCCGGTTCGAAGCCGATGTAATATCCGCACCACTCTTCCTTCTTCGTGCCTTCGAGTGGGAAGGAAAGTCCAATGTGCGTCTTGTATGGAGACTTATCCTTGCTGAACCGGATGTCGCGGTTGATACGGAAGAGTGAGGTCTTCGCACTTCCGGTGACCGGCATGTCATGCGATCGGAAGTACTGGCCCATCGCGTAGGCAAGCGCTTTCGATGGTTCGCGGAGAGAACGCTCGTACTCATCGCGGTGCGCTTCGAACCACTCCTTGTTGTTGTTCTTCTTTAGCCCATGAAGAAACTTGAATGTCTCTTTGGAGAAGCCGTCGAACATTGGAGCAGGTTCGTCCGGAATTCCGCTTGCCTTTCGTGATGTAGCCAT
This sequence comes from Candidatus Kapaibacterium sp., assembly GCA_017882165.1. Lineage (GTDB taxonomy): Bacteria > Bacteroidota > Ignavibacteria > Palsa-1295 > Palsa-1295 > PALSA-1295. The sequence continues at coordinate 42,995 of JADGPZ010000004.1, read as the reverse complement.
GGTTCGGAAAACTGAAATCAATGGAGAGAGAATCCTGAACTCAGCGACCCAAAATACAAAAGGGATCTAAATCTTAGATCCCTTTCGTCCGTTACGTCCCTGAAAGGACTCTACTTATACGCGGCCTCGAGATTGCCCGCCTCGCCAAGCACGCCATAAGCCTTCTGATACTGCCGATCGTAGGGCAGCAGCAGCATGGTTGCAACATTGTATCCGAAGATCCGTCCGCCGATTGCGGCTTTGAGTTCGGTCTCCATCCAACCGCGGTCGATGTTGAACTCTTTCATATTTACCTCCACGCGGGGTTTGCCATTTTTTACTTCCTTTGCTGAAGCCAGAATCTTGTCCGCCCAGCCGGATTCTATCTTGAAGTTATTAATGAAATTCGCGCTGTCGCGAGCCTTTGTGCCGTCGCTTACCTTGATCTTGGCAACATGCTCGGTCACATACTGCTCGACGAAGTCGGAAAGAATGCCGGCCGCCCGCAGTTTCCGGGTGGTCATTTGCGACGTGTCGTTGCGAACAATGAAGTCCGGCGTGATACCGCCGCCGCCGTAGATCGTGCGACCCGCCGCCGTTTTGAATTTAGGACGCGACGTGTCTGGTACACCAGTGCTCACATCGAAGGAGTGCGAGTAGTTATCCTCATCATCGTCCTGCGACGTGGTAGACTTCATATAATGTGCGCCGTCATACGGCCGCTGAATGGACCGGCCGCTGGGTGTGTAATAGCGGGAGATCGTCAGCCGTACTGCGCTGCCATCCGCCAGTGGGAACTGCCGCTGCACGAGGCCTTTGCCGAACGTGGTTTGCCCAACGATCACCGCACGGTCCAAATCCTGTAAGGCGCCGCTCACGATTTCGCTCGCGCTGGCCGAACCGTTATCCACGAGCACGACAAGTGGGGTCTTCTCGTAGGCTTGTCCCGGCTGCGAGACTTGAATATCGTCGAAATTCGAGACGCGGCCCTTGGTATAAACAATGGTCTTGTTTCCACCGATGAACTCGTCGGCCACCTGCACGGCTTGCTCTAAGTACCCGCCGGGATTTCCGCGCAGATCGAGAATGAGCCTCTGCATACCGTCTGACCGAAGATCGTTCAGCGCGTCCAGCAACTCGGTGTGCGTCGTGCTAACGAAGCGGCCGATCTCCACGTAGCCGGTCGTTGGATCGACCATGAAATGCGCCATGATACTCACGAGCGGGATCACATCGCGCGTAATGGTAAAGCTCATTGGCTGGGCCTGTCCGTAGCGCACGATGCCGACCGTAACTTTTGTCCCCTTCGGACCACGCAAGTGTTTGCGAACGTCATCCTCGTTCATCTTGAGCGCAGAGGAATCGTTGATCGTCACGATCTTATCTCCCGCGTGAATGCCCAGTCGCTCGCTCGGACCACCGGGGACCGGAGAATCGACCGTAATGGTGTCCTTCAGGATTATGAACGAGACGCCGATGCCCTCGAAGTGGCCGCTGAACGACTCATCCTGCTCCTTCACATTCTTCGGCGGCATATACACCGAGTGCGGATCGAGCTTGCCGAGCAAGCCGACGATGGCGGCATCGTTCAGCTCGCCGACATTCACTTTGTCGACGTAATAGTGCTGGACCATGCTCAGTACATCTCCGTACTTCTTCTCCTGCTCCAAAATGTTGTCGTCACTGAACGCGCGTTCGATACGCGTGCCCAGCAACGCGCTTACGACCACCAAGACCACAGCGGTCACAGCGAGGCGGCGGGGATTGTAGTAAAACTTCGACATAACTTTGAATGGATTAGCTGAACGGAGACGCTGACGCGATTGTGACGACGCTTCGGTAGTTTGGTTAATGTTCCCTTTTGAGTACGTTTTGGCGCGGCATGAAGTTTCGCATGAGATTTCGGCCGCTAACAAACACGGCCGATCACCCCCTCATTAACACCGCGATCTCACAAAATGAACACCTGCTCAACAGCGCTTCTTTCGCCGAAAGTTCGTGACGGGATTTTCAGATTGCGGCACGGGCCTTGCTGATGGAATGTTCAATAGGACATATAAATCCTATAAGACCTATGATAACCACACAACATCCGGTTCCGCCACCGAGCGTTCCGCCACCGAGCGTTCCGCCGCCGAGCGTTCCACCGCCGAGCGTTCCGCCGCCGAGCACACCCACGCCTCCTCCAGACCAGCCGGGTCGTCCCGCTACCTTTCCGGATCCTGCGCCGAATCCAGTTCCGGGCAATCCAGTTCCGGGCAACCCCATGCCACAGCCCCAACCGATCCCGCCGCCGATGCAAGGATAGCGATTTCGCTCGAATGCGAGCATCCAATCCATGGAATCTATAGATTCAATAGTCGAAGGGCACGCCAACCGGCGTGCCCTCTTGGTTTCTGAGAGAGTGAATCGCTCTAATGAGTCGATTTATCGATGGTGATTTCCACGCGGCGATCGAGCTGACGGCCTTCGGGAAGTTCGTTGTCAAACCGCAGGTCGCGGAAGCCGTGGCCATGAACGGTGACGTTGGCCGGGAGGCTCGTCATTGAGCGGAGCGTCGTAATCGCGGTATTCGCGCGTGCTTCGCTGAGCGACTGGTTATAATCCGCAGAGCCCGTCTGATCGCAGAAGCCATCGATCTTGACGCTGGTGGCATCGCGGCTGATGCTCTCGCTGATGAGTTGCAACATCTGGCGCGCGCGCTGGTTGATGTCCGCCCTGTCGAAATCGAACGAGAGCATCGCGAACTTCTCGAGATTATCGCGATCGACCGTCTTCGCAACGACACGCGTAAGGCCCTCGCCTTTGGTGGTCTGACCGTCCTCATCCGTGACAACGACCGTGTAATGGATCGGCTGATTCAAGTACTTCCCGGCATCCGGGATGGATGTTGTTTCCGAGGCTGGTGGCGCGCCGAGGCCCGCAATCGGGGTACCGATTGTTGTGCCGTCCTTATCGAGCGTGATCGCCCAGCTCTTGTAATGATGCGTTGCCGGATCGGGAGTAAGGCTAATATCGTAGCGAACTTCGGTCGCTCCGACGCTCAGCGCCTGGCGATCCTCGATCTTGACCGGTGCGGTCAGATCGGCACTCGTGGAGCGGACCTCAACGCGGCGGTTCTCCTGCATTCCGGCCTTCGTGACGGGATTCGTTGGAAGCTCCGGCAGGTTGCGCTGATCGATCGTGATGCGGCTCCGGTCGATGCCCCATGTGTTAATCAAGTAATCGGCAACGGCGGTTGCGCGGGCTTTCGAAAGCGCAATGTTGTTCTTTTCGTCTTTCGCGTTCGCGTTCGTTCCAACCAGTTGTACTTTCCAGGATGGATTGTTCTTCAATCGCTCGCCGGTGATGTCGAGCAACTCGTGATTTGCTTCGAGCGCGTTTTTGCCATTGAGCGCGGTTTGCGAGCTGTATCCGGTCGCTCCGCTGCGCGAGTAGCGCGTGCTGATCGCAGATGAATTATCGTCGAAGAAGATGTATGGCAACAGCGGCACCGAGCTTCGCGTGTGGAGCGCCTGTTGCGGTACGACAGGATCCGGCGTGAGCGAGCCATCGGCCATGACGCCATGCGCGGTGATCTTGACTACGACGGACACCGCCGGAGGCGGAGGGGGTGGCGGCCCCGCAAGTGCAAACTTGAGGCTCGCGCCCGCCGACATTGTGAATGGGAAGAGCGTCATGCCCGGTGGATTCGGCTGCTGGACGTAGTCCGTTAGGTTATACGTCAAGAAGGCTTCCGGCGTGAGCCAGATGGTGTTGCTGGAATTGAGCGGGATGTCATAACCGAGTCCGCCCTTCAGACTCACCAGGAATGTGGAATAATCCGGCACGGTGCCTGAGTTTGGGGTATTGTGATTGGACGCATCCGACACCGACTGGCTGTGGGCATAATACGGGCTGTGGATCGGGATCGATAGGTTCGGGCCAGCCATCAGATGGAAGTTGCTAAAGGCGTATTTGAAAAGAAGATCGGCTCCGATTACGGCCTGGGAAACCGCGAGTCCCGGATTCTTGCCCGTTACACCTTGTGAAGCCGAGTCCCAGCGCATGCTGTAATCGTTGTATGCGATTCGCGGCGCGAACATCCAGTTCTCCGCGATTGGGATCTCCGCGAGAATGTGGAATTCGGGCGAAGTGAAGAAGTGGCTTTGACTATAACCGAGCGTCTTGAATGAATCGAGCGGGTCGTTGGTCGCGTAGGTTCCAGAGGCTTGCAAGTTCCCGTTCGCGGCACCGCCGAAACCGAGCGTCAAGGTCGTCGGCCAGGTGGGCTTCTCGGCCGTCGCGGTCGTGGCTCCAGTCTGGGCGAAGGTTCGCGGTGCGAGGAGAAGCATTGCCAGGAGTGCAGTCGCCGATGCGGCAACGGTCATGTTCTGACGGATCAGTCGAAATGTGTTAAGTACCATGGCTCTGTGTCCAGCTATTCAGGTGTAAGTGCTACGCAAGGGTCTCACCCATGAGTGAGGAGAACGCGATTCGCAGTCGAACATTCGGGCGCAAATCACGAACGATCCACCGGTCAATGTACATGCCGCGTGTCTGCGAAGCCCGGGGCTTAGGCGGCAGAGATTACATCCCGGCAAGGTATTGACGGCTATTGTGAACGTAGATGATTCCGCTTTCGCAAGGACTCATCCACCATGGATGACTACCCTTTCACACACGGTTCTACACGGGCAACCCTAAAATGTTTCCCGGAGTCCAGATGCCAGCGTGAACGCTCGGTCTACTGCGGACAGCGGAAACGTTCTTGACGGCCAGATGGTAGAGAAGGGCAACATGGCGAGAAACATGCGATACCTCTCGACGATCATCCTGATTGGCGCACTCTCAGTGTCCAGTAGCGATTTCTCGCGAGCGCAGGCCGCTCGCAAAGAGGTATTCCATCCGGATGAGCGGTTGGTCTATAAGGTCAAGTACGGCTTTATCAAGCTCGGGACGGTCATTATTCAGACGGGGAAAGTGATCGACGGGACGGCCATCGCCCATATGGAGTTCTGGACCGCCGACGTGCCATTCTTGCACACAAGGACGAGCATTACCGATCAATTTGATACCCGCGACCTTACCATCAGGAGTTTCGAAGAGCACATCGAGAATGTCGATGGGAAATTCTTCAAGTTCTTGACCTACGATCCGGATGCCAAAACGCTGACCTATTCGGATCGCGAGGTTACAAACAGGGTCACGTCGAACATTCAGCCATTTGACGATGCGCTTGGAATACTCTTTCAAATGCGTGCGTGGAGTGGTGCCGCCGGGCACAAGTATCTCTTCCACGTTCGCGATCACACGGGGGAATACCCAGTAACCGTCGACTTTACCAGTACTTTCTCCGATGAGCAAGTCCCGGCGTATGGCGATCAGGTGATTCATACCCGTGTCCTCAAAGGCATGATGAAGATGGGTACGTCCTCTCCACTCGGGGCAAACGGTGCCTTCACCGCCTACGTCACAGATGATGCCGCTGCCATCCCCGTCCGCATCGACATGAAAATCGCCATTGGCTCGATCTCGATCGTTTTGGATAAGATCAAGCGACCTTAACGCGCGCCTGCCTTGAACTCCGTGAGATACAGTGGTTCGAGACTATCGATCTCCTCACCGCGAATGACCTCTTGCGATTCAGCCGTAAGTCTTGCCAGGATTGCAAGCGACACATGAAATGCGCTTACCAGCTGTCCTGAGAATTCTTCGGCGCTAACAAGTTCGATCGAGCGTGGCGATTCCGCCATAGCCACATAGACCATGTCCGCGCGATAGGATGGCGTTACGATGCGGCCATCTTCTGTCCTTCCTTCCGCCGCAAGAACTTCGTGCTGCGTGAGCGGTACAATACCAGCGCCGGTAGCAAACGCCAAGCCCTTCGCAAACGAAAGACCAATACGAAGCCCCGTGAAGCTTCCGGGACCAATGATAAGGCCGATGCGTACGATCGCCTTCGGCGATGTGTCCGTCGCGGTCAGCAATGCAGCAGTCTCCGCAGCAAGCCGTGCATCATGAATGCCGCGCTCGTCGGCAGAAGCATCCGCATGGAATTGTCGAAGCAGCATGCCGGAGTCATCGGCAATGCCGATCGCGAGATGACTGGTGGAGGTATCGAATACGAGGATCATTCGAGGACAAAACCTTCATCCTTCATCCTTCATCCCTCATCCTTATTCTAATTTGCCTCTCTGTCTCAGAAACGACGACAATCTCGACTTGGATGGTATGCTCCGGAAGAAACCCCTCGATCCGCTCCGGCCACTCGATGATCGTCGCCGCGTGCTTCGGATAGAGATAATCCTCCACGCCGAGCGCGAGCAACTCCTCCGGTTTCTCGAACCGGTAGCAATCCAGATGATACAGAACGCGTGGCGCGCTATTCGAATCGCGTGGCGCGGGCATCTTGCCCGCGATTACATTGGTCCGCGCGATCTCGAACTCATTGGCCAGCGTAAAAGTCGGCGAAGTGATCTCACGCTCGTCAATTCCAAGCGCGCGGGCGATGCCCTTGATAAAGTGCGTTTTCCCCGCGCCAAGCTCACCGCGAACCGTCACCACCACGCCAGACCGCACGAATTCCCGGCCGAATTCCTCCCCCAGCCGGATCGTCTCCTCCGGGGAAGCAGACGTGTGCAGGTTGCTCACAGGGGAAGCTCGCTGGGCAGATCGAGCGAACGGAGGATTCTTTCCCGAATCTTCCGACAAATCCGAATTGCATTTGCGGCCATCTCTTTGGTGGCGATGTTGCCCGGGTACCGCACTTCAACGGCGTAGTTGGTGAGGCGGGATGCATCTTCGAGCGAGCGAGGCCACTCGGGTTCAAACGAGGCAGCGAGATTAATGAGTTGGCGGAGGTCGTGCGTGCGATAGAAGTCAACGTCATGCTCAAACAAAAAACCTTTGAGCAACTTCTCCACGCACTGCTGGGCATGGAAGCAGACTCCCGCATAGTTCGGACGCGAACGCGCGCGGAACTCTCGCGTCATCGTTGCAAAGTCATCGTCGCCTTTCTCAAGCCACTCAAGCGTGATGGGCTTCATAAAGGATGTGGCCGTGTGCAATGAGATCGCGGAAAAAGTAATCGTTCAGGGCAAGCCGCTCCTGTATCTCCGACGCCTTGCGGACCAACAAATCGCAAGAGAAGTTTGGATTGATCGACGAGAGAATTTCGGCTGCCTTATGCGGAGCCAATCCCTCGTAGTCCATCACCACAAGGACATCTACATCGGAGTCCTTCCGTGCGGTGCCGTTCGCCTGCGATCCGAAGAGAATGATCTTCTCCGGTCCGAACCGCTGCGCAATTTGGTCCGCAAAGCTACAAATCTGGCTCTGAATCATAATATGAATAATGATGTCACCCGGAATAGAATTCCAGACCTATTTCCCTTCCAGCGTTACGACCGGCAGGATCATCTCTTCCATCGAGATGCCGCCGTGCTGGAAGGTGTCGCGATAGTAGTTCAGGTACTTGTGGTAGTCGGTCGGATAGACGAAGTAGTAGTCTTCCTTCGCGATGATGTAATTCGCCGCCGCGCCGCGCTCCGGGAGTTTGTATTCCTCCGGGCGCTTGATGAGCATCGCTTGCTTCTCTTCAGCCTTCACGTTCCGGCCGTATTTGTATCGGAGGCTCGTCGAAGTTTCGCGGTCGCCGAGGACTTTCGCGCCGCGCAGACTTCGGATCGAGCCGTGATCGGTCGAGACAACGATCTTGAGATTCGGTATCGTGGCGAGCGCCTTGAACATTTCGAATAAACTCGAATGCAGAAACCACGAGCGCGTCAGCGAGCGGTACGCGCTCTCATCCGGCGCGATCTCCTTCAGGATCGGCGAGTCGCTCCGCGTGTGTGCAAGCATATCGACGAAGTTCACGACGATGGCCGTGAGATCGTTCTTCGCGTGCTGCGTGATGTTGTCGGCAATGCCGGCCCCATAATCGCGGTCGATGATCTTGATGTACTTCGGCTCCTGCCGCAGCTTGATCCGCTTGCGCTCCAAGAGCTTCGCGAGCATCGCCGCTTCGTCGCGATTCAGCGAGCTTTCATCGTCTTCTTTCGAGGACCACATGTTCGGAAACAGCTTGCCGAACTCCACGGGGAAGAGTCCCGAGAAGATCGCGTTGCGCGCGTAAGGCGTTGCACTCGGCAGAATGCCATAGTGATATTCGCGCGTGATCTTGAAGAGGTTGCGCAGCTCGGCTTCCATGATGATCCATTGATCGAGCCTGAGACAATCAATGACAAAGAAGACGACATTCTGTTTTGTGTCGGTTTGGAGCAGCGGCAGCACCCATTGCTCGATCAGGTCCGGCGACATCGCTGGACGCTCCGCCCGGTTCGACTCCACGTAAATCGTGTTGACCCAATCCTTGTAATGCCGTTCAACGAATTTTCCGAACTCGGCATTCATCTCGCGTTTCTGATCGAGCAGCGTTTGCTTGAGTCCCAGGCCACCATGCTCGTCAAGCTCCATTTCCCACTGGACGAGCTTCGCATAGAGTTGCGTCCAGTCCGCCGCATTACGCGCGTTCATCATCTCGACAGCAGTTCGCGCGAACTCCTGCGTGTAATCGCGCGAGACGGCTTCGTCCACAATCTGCTTGCCCTCCAAAAACTTCTTGACCGCCATCAGCACCTGCGCGGGATTGACCGGCTTCGTCAGGTAATCCGAGATTTTCTTGCCGATGGCCTGCTCCATCAGGTCTTCCTCTTCGGACTTCGTGACCATGACAACCGGCAAATCCGGATGCTGCGCTTTGAGCGATTCGAGCGTTTCGAGTCCGCCCATGCCGGGCATGTTCTCGTCGAGGAATACGAGATCGGGCGCCTCGGCATGCGCCATCGCGAGCGCGTCCTCGCCGCTCATCGCGGTACGCACGGCGTAGCCGCGGCCTTCGAGGAGCAGAATGTGCGGTTTTAGCAGGTCGATCTCGTCATCGACCCAGAGAATGTTACCTTTCATAAGAACCTGGATTCCGCAGATTGAGGGGGATTCCGCGGATTGATTTTTCGGATTATCATATTATGTCTTGTTGGACCATACAATCCGAATTCTCATCGAATCAATCCTACAAATCAATCCGCGTAATCCAATTGAATCAGCGTAATCCAGGTTCTCGTCATATTGTTGCCTTCGGCGGCGACGGATTTCTCTCCGACCCGCAAAATAAGCTCTCAGCGAAGTTCGTTCTCGGCCTGACTGGCAAGTCGCGCCCGCATGTCTGCTTCCTGCCGACGGCCAGCGGCGATCCGCCCTCCTATATCGAAACATTCCACACGCGATATTCCCCCGATCTCTGCGAAGCCACCCACTTAGAGCTGTTTGCGCGATCGGTGAAGGATCTTCGCGCGTTCCTGCTTGCGCAGGACGTGATCTACGTTGGCGGCGGCAACACGGCGAATATGTTCGCCATCTGGCGGGTGCATGGCGTAGACCAAATCCTGCGCGAAGCCTACGAGCAGGGGACCGTCATGTGTGGCACGAGCGCCGGTTCGCTGTGCTGGTTCGAGTGCGGCGTGACCGATTCGTTCAGCCTTGAGCTCGACCCGCTCTATGATGGCCTCGGTTTCATTCGTGGCAGTAACTGTCCGCACTACAACAGCGAGCCGAACCGAGTGCCGCAATATCACAAGTTCATTCGTGAAGGAATGCCCGGTGGTTATGCCGCCGATGATGGTGCCGCGCTGCACTTTGTGGACGGCAATTTTGTCGAAGCCATCAGCTCCGTGCCGGGTGCGCGGGTATTCAAAGTCGGACTCACCAACGGTGGAATTATCGAGACGCCGTTTCCGGTCCGCTATTTGGGTGAGCGATAGAAACGGGATGAAGCAAGAACCGCTTCGTCCAAAATGTTGTAAAGAGACTGGATTAGACATGAATCCTAAAATCAATCCGCGTAATCCCCTCTAATCCATGTAATCCAGGTTCTCTTAATGACCCACGAAGAATTATTCGAAGAACTCAAAGCGCTCGCCGCCGAGCTTGGTATCAAGCTTCGCTTCGAGAACGGCAATTTCGATGGCGGCTATTGCCTGCTGCGCGAGGAGCGACTGCTCGTACTGAACCGCCGCGCTACGGTCCCGAAAAAGATCCGGACGCTGGCGCGCGGTCTTTCAGAATATGGTCTGGGAAGCATCTTCATCCGGCCGGCCTTGCGCGAAGCAATCGAGGATGAAATTGCTAAGGAAATGAAGGAAAACGCATAGGGCTAAGCACCGATGAAGGTCACGCTCTTAGGTACCGGCACCTCGACTGGCGTCCCGATGATCGGCTGTGGGTGCCGCATCTGTCGCTCGACCGACCCGCGCGATAAGCGCCTGCGCGTGAGCGTCCTCATCGAGCATGAAGAGAGGAATATCCTCATCGACACCAGCGCTGACTTCCGGCAGCAGATGCTTTTGCACAAGGTAACCCACCTCGAAGCAATACTTTACACCCACAGCCACAACGATCATCTTGCGGGCTTCGATGATATTCGTGCATTCCAATTCCTGATGCGAAAGGCGCCGGCATGTTACGCAGATGGACCGACGGCCGCGCACATCCGCCGAACGTTCGACTATGCCTTCGGCGCGGCGACACAAGCAGGTGGCGGATTACCTGAAGTGCCGCTGGTAGTCATCGACGAACAGCCATTCGATCTGCTCGGACTCAGGATTATCCCCGTACCACTCATCCATGGGATGCTTTCGATTCTCGGATTCCGCATCGGAGGTTTCGCCTATCTCACGGATTGCAGCGAAATCCCGGAAGCATCCTTTCCGCTACTCGAAGGCTTGGATACACTCGTGCTCGATGGCTTGCGGCACAAGCCACATCCGACGCACTTCTCGATTTCGGAGGCTGTGCTCGTCGCCGAGCGCATCGCGCCGCGCATCACCTATCTCACACACATGAACCACGACGTCCTCCACAAGCAAACGGAGCGGGAGCTGCCGGAGAGCGTGCGACTGGCGTATGATGGACTCTCGTTCAATCTGGAGTGAAAGCTATTCCCCTTCGGAACTGCGATCAAATCTAAGAAGTTGGCAGTAGTGCTATGACACAGTTGCTTACCAAGGCATTCGATCGCGCCGCAGAACTTCCGCCAGAACTTCAAGATGAATTTGGCGCACTCTTTATGGCCGAAATGGAGTCCGAACTTCGGTGGCAACACTCATTCGAGAAGTCGAAGGACATGCTCCTCCGTATGGGTCAAGAAGCACTCGATGAATTTCGGGACGGCAAAACCGAAGAGCTTGGCTGGGATGAATTGTGAGATCCCATCTAACGGCCCGGTTCCATCGGCTCTTTGCGAAGCTTCCTTCGCATGTCCAGGAGATCGCGCGAAAAAACTATGCGCTTTGGAGGAATGATCCAGCGCACCCCAGCCTGGACTTCAAGAAGGTGTACTCGAAAGAGGAAGTGTATTCCATTCGTATTGGGAGTGATTGGCGAGCCTTAGGCCAGCGCAGCGGTGACGACATCGTTTGGTACTGGATCGGCTCACATTCCGAATATGACAAGCTCCTCTCCCAGCTTGCATGATCTCCTCTCTTTCAATCCTATTTTAGCACGGCATCATGATTCAATCCATCGTCTTCGATCTCGATAACACGCTCGTCGATTTTATGGCGATGAAGCGGCTTGCGATCGAAGCCGCGATCGACGCGATGCTCGATGCCGGACTCGATCTCGAACGCGCGGACATCCGTAATCGCATCGACGCGATCTACAAGGAGCGCGGCATCGAGTATCAGCAGGTCTTCGACGATCTGCTCTTTGGCGTGTTCAAAAAGCTCGATCACCGGATTCTTGCCGCCGGCGTGATTGCCTATCGCCGCGCGCGCGAGGCCGCGCTCAAACCCTACCCGCACGTCACGGCGACGCTCATGCAGCTTATCCGACGCGGGATCAATCTCGCCGTGCTGACCGACGCCCCAAGCCGTGAAGCGTGGCTCAGACTCTGCCACATCGGATTCCACCACATTTTTGGCGTCGCCGTGACGTTCGATGAGACCGGCGAGCGCAAGCCCTCAGCCAAGCCTTTCCTCAAAGTTCTTGATCTGCTGGAGACCAAACCCGCCGATGCACTCATGGTTGGAGATTGGGCGGAACGCGACATTGCCGGCGCGAAAGCTGTCGGGATGCAGACTGCCTTTGCCCGCTACGGCGATGTCACCGGCGTCATCGAGCACGGCGCTGACTTCGATCTGCACGACATTACCGACCTCCTGGCCATTGTCGATAAGCAAAACACTCGAAACTGAAATTAAGAATGAGGAATCAGGAGTGAGAAAATAGGATTAGGTAGTTCGCAATTCCTCATTCCTAATTTCGCATTCCAAGTTATTGATGATTCGTCTCATTGTATTTCTTTTCATGCTGTTGGCTGTGCCGACAGTGATTTCCGCTCAGCAGCCGGCTGCCCAGCCAGAAGCTGTCCAGCGAGAGGCCGGTGAGCGTGAGACGCTCGCTAAGCCCGTCGAGTTGCCACCTGCGGTCGGGCTCTATAAGGAATTGCAAAATGTCCCGGATGACATCCGCCGGTCGGCGCCGTTCGCCCGCGCGCTGTATGAGATGACGAGACGAGCTGGTCTCGATGGCACGTTCGATCGCGAGGAGCGCTATCAGGCATTCCAGCAATCGCAGCGGGATTTGGAACAGTCGAGCGTTGCGGAAAAAGCGAGCGGTCAGAACGGTGGTGCGCCGATGAAGCCGCTTGCGAATGCGTGGACAAACATTGGCCTGATCGGCTCGCCGAACAACTACGTGTTCTCGGCGGGCTGCATCAGCGCGATCGCGATCAATCCTACCACTCCGAACATCATGTATGCCGGTGGGACGAGTGGCGGCGTATGGAAATCCACGGATGCGGGCGCGCATTGGGTCCCGCTAACCGACAATGCCATTCCGAATCTCTCGGTCTCTTCGATCGCGATCGATCCGAAGCATCCGAATACACTCTATGTCGGCACCGGCAACGGTTACGCCAGCATCGATGAACTGACGGGCACCGGCCTGTACAAATCAGTGGATGGCGGCGGCACGTGGAAGCGTATCGGCGCGGCATCGCTGACCGGGACTGTTGTGAAGGTGCTGGTCGATCCGATCAAAAGCAATGTCGTTTTCGCAGCCCAGTACAGCGGTGCCCGCGGTCTCTACCGCTCGACCGATTCTGGCACGACCTGGACGAAAGTCTTTCCGACCTCAGGCTATTCTGCGGGAGTCGTTTGGGATGTGCTTGCGACCGTTGTCGGCGGCATTCCGTACCTGTATTTCGCGGAAGGCAATCATATCCCCCTTGCCACATCGCAGGAGTGCGGCGTCTATAAATCGGTGGATGATGGCGCAACATGGGCGAAGTATACGACACAGTTTCCGCGTGGTGATACGATCGGCAGGTGTGGGCTGGCTGCGTCGATCAGCGATCCAAAGCGCCTATTTGTTTTGATCACAAACACGGGCGGCGACATCATCGCCGGTGGCTCTCGCGACCTCTTCCGAACGACAGACAACGGCCTAACATGGGGTTCGATTGTCATTCCAACTACAGTTTTCCATGGTGGTTCGGGTGGCCCGATTCAGCCCGCGCAAGGGTGGTACGACCTCATGCTCGGTGTGACGCCGTTCTCGAATGGCACGACCGGCTCGGATACGATTTATGTTGGTGGTGTCGAGGCCTGGGTCAATTGCAACGATGGCAACGGCTGGCAGGACTACAGCGATAACAGTTGGAGTTGGGCTTATTCCCATGTCGATCATCACTCCATCGCATTCAATCCGCAGGACCCCTCCATTGTGTTCGATGGCTGCGATGGCGGCCTGTATTGGACGAACACTGCCGGGCTGCCGGGCGAGTGGTCGTACCGCTCCAACCAGATGCAGACGGGCCGCTTCTACCACATCGGTCTTGACCGGCAGGTCGCGAACTACGTCATCACGATGGGCGGCGCGCAGGACCAGGGAACGTGGAAGATCCAAGGCTCGACAACCCCTGTACTCGAACTCGGTGGCGACGGCTTGCAACCGATCTCGAATTCCTTGAACACCACGTATCCCTATTATGGCGAACTTCCGAATGGCGATCTCTACCGGTACAATAATAGTACCCATGTCTGGTCACAGATTGACACGGAGTCCACGGACAACGCCTACTGGGATACGCCGTTTAAGCAGTCCATCGCGCCGTTCGGAAATATTGCGGCCTATCACGTCTTCTACGCTGGCCGTCAGCATTTGTGGCGCTCTGTGAACGATGGATCGACGTGGTCGATGACATCGAGCGCTGCATTTCGGGATCTCATCCATGCGGTCGGGCTGTCGGCCACCAGCTCCAACAATATCTATGTGGGGACCTGGGACTCGATCTATTCTTCACAAGATGCCGGGGCGTCATGGACTGCAAAGCACACAGGTTCCTCCGCCTGGGTCACGTCGATCGTGACGACCGGACACGACGATCAATTTGCGCTCGCGAGCTTTGGAACAAGTGGCACGAACCACGTCATGCGCACGACGGACATGGGCGCGCATTGGGCCAGCAGGAATGGCTCGACTGGCCATTTGCTGCCCGCCGTCGGCGTGAACTGCGTCGCGGTGGACTCGGTCGATCCGCTGCGCATCTGGTATGCAGCAACGGATAATGGCATTTATTACACGATCGACTCGGGCCTTACCTGGTCGGTGGCTGGCTCAGGAATGGGCCTCGTGCCATGCTATGATGTGCAAGTGCAGGCGAACAAGATCACGATCCGTGTCGCGAGTTTTGGACGTGGGATCTGGGAAGGGCAGACAAACACACTGCCGGTCGAGCTTTCATCGCTTGCATACCGCAAGACGCAGTCCGGCACGCTGCTTTCGTGGCACACCGATAGCGAGCGCGGCGATGCTGGATTTTTCGTCCAGCGATCGTACGGTGGCGCAGCATTCGAGGACATCAATCCTGCGATCATCCAGTCCAAATCAGGTGGCGGCACGTCGAATACACGATTAGACTACAACTTCCTCGATACGCTCCGGGCGGCAGGGACGTATCTCTACCAGCTCAAGCAAGTCGATCTCGATGGTTCGATCCATTTTTCGAACAACGTCGAAGTGCATTGGGGCGGAAATCAGATGGTCGTCTATCAGAGCTATCCGAACCCGCTGATGATCGGCACGCCGACTTCGACGATCGCGAGCGCCTTCCAACCCTTCGGACCAGACAACACGCCGGTCGTGCAGCCCGCACTCGCCACACGGATCGACTACGAACTCCCCTACGACGAGACGACCGATGGCGATGCCATCTCAATCAAGATTTACAACTCACTCGGAAAGTTCGTTGCCAATGCGGTCGATCCCAATGGCACCCCGGTGAATAATCTCGCGCAGCCGGCCGGCACGAACTCGGCATTCTGGGATGGACACGCAAGCGACGGAGCCATCGCTCCCAGCGGCGCGTATTTCTACACGATCGAGACGCAGCACTCCGGCACCTTCATCGGCAAGATGGTGCTGTATTCTAATTAAAACCTGGATTACGCTGATTATTTTCTGATTCTACTGATTGGATTGTTCGATTGACAAAGATGTGCTTCAAAGCAATTTGAACGCCCATCAGCGTAATCCAGGTTCGATGCACACCTTCCGCACCTCCTCCACGCCCGGCGCGGTGAGCTTCAGGAAATAGACTCCGCTCGGCACATCCGCGACGTTGAGGGTGATCTGGCGCGGGCCAGGATCGATTGGCATCTGCCAAGAGCGGATGGGGCGGGCAAGTAAGTCGGATAAGGTTATGTTGTTGGCTTCAACGTTCACAAGTCGCAGCAAGCCACCGCCAGACATTAAGTAAGAATTTGCTTGCGGGTCCGCTTGAACGCTTGAGTTCGTTTTACTTGCCGCAATCAGAGACAACGTCCAGGTTTCATGCGTGCAATAGCCTGTACAAACTCCTCCATACCCAGAAAGAGAAAAGAACCATCCTATCGTCGGCAAAAACAGCGTGCCAGACGCCGATTCATACGCGGCAGTATAACTTTGTCCGTCAAACATTAGAGATGAATCTCGATCGAATAGGATTCTTGACCAATTATGATAACCGTCGGTGTATCCTTGAAATGAAGTCTCGAGCAAGTGCGGCTGCGTCAATGCCATCAAAGTTGTATCGCTGTAGGGATGGACCACTGGAGTGGAACCCCATCCACTGCCCCACGAATAGAAGGTATAGTGCGGAGCCAAAACGGTAGTTGCAGCGAACACAGCATCCTGGTGCTGATTATCAGAATTGTAGGAGGTGTCAATGATTTGAAATGAGACAGTATCTATACCTGCACACTGATAGTCTCCGCAAGAGCTAGAATGCGATATGGCGCAGATGAATTTGTTCCCCACATTCGGCTTCCACTTCGCCATCGGGTCCGTTTGCGCGCGGAGCGTGGGAGCCAATAATAAGAGGCCTCCAAAGAGGAGGAAGCAAGGCACGCGAAAACGACCGGTTCGGCTCATAGCCTTGAGTTTAGAATGGTGGCATGTGCCACAGAGCTAAGAACCCGGCAACCGGGAAAAAGTTACAGGCAATCGTAGGGAGGTGCTGCGCACGTCCTTTGCCAATTGGCAATGTCTTTCATATTCCGAAAGAGGACGTGCGCAGCACGTCCCTACAGCGAAAGTGTGGCACGTCCCCGCGCCGCGATTCGTTACTCCCCGGCGTAATTCTGTTCTATTCCAAATTAGATATTCATCGTGGCTCAGGTACCGTCGTCACAGGCATTACTCGAAAAGATCGTCTCGCTCTCGAAGCGTCGCGGGTTTATTTTTCAATCGTCCGAAATTTATGGCGGTCTGAACGGCTGCTGGGATTTCGGTCCGCTCGGCGTCGAAATGCTGCGCAACATCAAGGACGCCTGGTGGCGCGCGATGACCGGCCGCGGCGGCATCGAAGGCATTGACGCCTCGATCCTGATGCACCCGCGTGTGTGGGAGGCCTCCGGCCACGTGCAGAATTTCTCGGACCCGATGGTCGATTGCCGCGAGTGCAAAATGCGCTACCGCGTCGATCATTTGTTCGGCGAGATGTCGGAAAAGAAGCTGCGCGCGATCTCCAAAGCGACGACGCTCGAAGGCGCGCTCGCCAAGACGCTTAACATGCAGTCGCAAGAGGTGACGAAGGAGCAGCTTGCGGAAATCCTACTCAGCATGATCGAAAAGAGCGACACGCTGTTTTCAGAACTTGTCGAGAAGGAGTTGATCGGGTGTCCGAATTGCGGACGTGTCAAGACGCTGACGCCGCCTCGCAATTTCAATCTCATGTTCGAGACGCATATCGGTCCCGTGAAGGATGACTCGAATGCGGTCTATCTTCGTCCCGAGACGGCGCAGGGCATCTTCGTCAATTTCCTGAACGTGATGCAGTCCTCGCGGCAGAAGGTGCCGTTCGGGATTTGCCAGATCGGGAAGTCCTTCCGCAACGAGATCAACACGAAGAACTTCCTTTTCCGCACCCGTGAGTTCGAGCAGATGGAGATGCAGTTCTTCTGCAAAGCCGGCACCGACGAGCAGTTCTTCGAGGAGTGGCGCGAGACGCGCTGGAATTGGTGGCAATCGCTCGGAATGCCAGAGAGCAAAATGCGCTTCAAGCCGCACGAGAAGCTTGCGCACTACGCGAAGGCCGCTGGCGACATCGAGTTTCTTTTCCCGTTCGGCTTTGGCGAGATCGAAGGCA
This sequence comes from Candidatus Kapaibacterium sp., assembly GCA_017882165.1. Taxonomy (GTDB): domain Bacteria; phylum Bacteroidota; class Ignavibacteria; order Palsa-1295; family Palsa-1295; genus PALSA-1295. The sequence goes on along the minus strand of JADGPZ010000004.1, from coordinate 25,348 downwards.
TCCACAACCGCACCGATTTCGATCTCACGCGCCACACCGAGTTCTCCGGCAAGAGCCTGCAAGTCCATGACGAGCAGACGAAGGAGAAGTATACGCCCTATGTCGTCGAGACTGCTGCCGGCGCCACGCGCGGCTTCATGGCGCTGCTCTGCAATGCGTATGAGGAGGAGCAGGTCGAAGGCGAGCAGCGAGTTGTGATGCGTCTGAGTCCCTCCATCGCGCCGATTAAAGTCGCCGTGCTGCCGCTGGTGAACAAAGATGGGATGCCGGAGATCGCGCAGAGCTTAGAGAAGGACCTCCGCAGGTCGATGAAGTCCTTCTACGACGATTCCGGCGCCGTTGGCCGTCGCTATCGCCGCATGGATGAGATCGGCACACCATTCGCCGTTACGATTGACTCTGACACGCTGGTCGATCAGACCGTGACCATCCGCGAGCGCGATTCGATGAAACAGATTCGGATTGCGATTGCCGGCGTCCGGCAATATTTGATGGACAAGATGGACTAAATGGACTTTGACAGTCTGTCCATTTAGTCGATTCGTGGCTTAACGCGGTTTCGAGACGTGAAACGTCTGAAGGTCGGTGCGCGTGTGGCATACAACCACATAAGTACCCGGAAGCAGCGCTGAGGTATGCACATCGCTGAGATTGGTACCTGATATCATCTCTCGTCCCAGCGCATCGAATATCTCGACCGCCGTGATCGTGTTGCCCGGATCATCCACAATGAGATGATCTTCGAACGGATTTGGACGCACAGCTACCCGTCCCGGAGCCACAGCAGATCCAACTCCGCTGGCGGATCTCACAATTTCGATGCCCCACATCTCATCCTCGGAAGAACCCAGACACAGTGCGTCCACCGACGACCCGACGTAAAATTGGAGATCATTCAACACGATTAGCGTCATGCCTGAGGGCACATCCTTCACCTGAAAGACGGCTGAACCCATATCAAGGGGGCGAGCCGGTGAGGATGCGGCATTATTCAGTACGAAGGTCACGCTGTTTCCATGATTGGTGGTCGTGCCCATCGTCCAGCCGGCTGGCGGGTTGATCGATTGAAACGCAAGCTTCGAGGAGTCGAAGGATATTGTTGCTGTAAGGCTGGTGAGATTCTTCCAGGATGTCAGCAGAAATGCTGTGTCGCCAATATCTTCCGCCATCGGCATCGTGACTTGCTGACCGGCGAGGCCGCTTCGGATCGCAAGGTGCTGGTAGGAGTGCCCGTCTTGTGGAGAAGAGGAATATTGGTAGACGGTATCGTTGCCACTAAAATCGATCGTATAGACGGCGGCATAAGCCGACTTGTTCGGATCTTTAATGGCGAGCGAGAAATGTGCGGTCGAATCTCCAGGCTGAAACGTGGGATCGAGCGTAAACGTGTAGTTAGAACTTGGTTTGGACCACCGCGGATCTCCAGCTTGTGTGATCATCGTGACATCCGCGATTCGGTCGACGTATGTGGAATCATGAGGCGCGCGCGTTCCAAAAATCGTGACGTTGTAATTGCAACATGTTTTCGAGAACAACTGTGAGGGCGGCAGCGAATCCAGCGAGTGGAGGTTGAGTGCGAGTCCCGCGGGCCAGCCATAGCCCTCATAGTCGCTGATCCCATACTGATACATGCCAAATGGGACCGGCGAGGTGGCAAGATACGAGTTGGATCCGTTCGGAAGCAAAATGCGGAGCGCGGCGATGGTTGTGCCCGGAAAGACCGATTGACCCGCCGATGGATACGACGTGGCCGCAGTCCCGTTGATCGTGATCAGGCCCATCGAATTCTGCGGCGCAAGGATAGTGACGTAGTTCGCGTACGACGCTCCTTGTGCCGGATCGGGCGTGCGGAAGAGAATGCGACGTTCGAATTCTTCTTCTCCTGTCAGCAGAATAAGAAACGGATCGGCGGGCACGGGATCGTTAAGATAATGAGCGGAGTAGGAATACTGCGCGACGATAAATCGCTTGCCGTTCGATGAGCGATAGAATTGTGGGGTCGTAACGGTGTCGATTTCCATCCATTGGCCGGCATTCAGTTTGGCGATGGGTACGCCATTCGCGGTAATCGCATTACTGTCTTCGGCCGAGAGGATGCGGATATAATCGCCGCAAATCGTGCGGCCGGCCATCGGCATTTCGAAATACTCCGTTCCCCACCGGTCGGCGGGCGGCTCCATCTCGATCAGGTAATCTGCCGATCCCATCGAGAGAGGAATGTCGGCCATCTGATGTCCAGTCAGCAGTCCCACCGGCTTCGAGCTGACGACATGCGAACCGGTGAGATCATCGATCCCCGAGAATTGTCCGGATGACTGGACGAGGTACGATTGGCCCTTCATCAGCATCACGCTCCATGTATCGCCAGGCGAGTGCGAAATCGGCCGCGTCGGGCTTTGGGTGTGCGCTGTCGTTGTGATCGTCACAAGCGTGCTGTCGTATGGCGCGATCACCAGAAACTCCGCGGTTTCCGTACCGGCAAAATTATTGAACTCCGTGTAGTTTACGGTGTAGTATTCTTGCCCGAGCGAAGTGTTCGGCAGGCCGAGGAATCCATCGGGTGAACCCCCACTACCGAAGCCATACGTATCGTAGAAGCCGTAGACGGTGATGGGCGCGTGGGTTTGGATATGGACCGATCGATCGATGGGGGTCTCCGGGATCTCGGTGACCCCTCGGCTGAAAAGATTGACGGTTTGGACCGAGTTCGCCGCCAGGGGCCAAGCCGTCGTCTGCCCATCGAACGTGACAAGTGCCGTATCTGCGGCCGTGCTCGCCAGAAAGAGCTCCGTCAGTTGAGTATCCCCCTGCAACTGCTCGTTCGGGAAAAAGCCGGCCCAGAAATCAGTGCCCGATGAGTTGATCCCCTGGGCGTTTGTAATAGCAGAAACACCCGCTGCCAGCAGCAGTGCGATCCATACCGAGCGAGGGGAAAAACCTCGCAACCGAAACCGTGAAGTATTCATTGGAATTACGAATATTGAGGCAGGAATAGTAACACATTTCTTCTTTCAAAGTTACAGCGCAACCTAATAGGCGTTCAATCGTTTTATTCTGTGTGAAGCTGACCAAACGAACGCGAACCCTGATCCTGGCCGGAGGCGGTCTGCTAATTCTAGCAATCCTCTGGTGGGATGTCCAGCGTGGGCTGCCGAGCTTGGCGCAGCTTGAGAGTCCGCACCCGGAGATCGCGACCCGCATCATTTCGACCGATGGCGAGCCGATCGATCAATACTTCGTCAAGAACCGGACGAACATCCATCTCCGGAACGTCCCGCCGTTCCTCATCAAGGCGCTGCTTGCGACCGAAGACCGCGACTTCTTCCATCACTGGGGTATTGATCTCTGGGGTAACGTCCGCGCGATCGGGACCGACATTCTTTCGCTACACGCAAAGCAGGGCGCGAGCACGATCACGCAGCAGCTTGCGCGGAATCTCTATCTGACGCAGGAAAAATCAGTCCTGCGCAAACTTCGCGAGGCGATTACGGCGGTTGAGATCGAGCGCAACCACACCAAGAATGAGATACTCGAGATGTATCTCAACGTGACCTACTTCGGTCGCGGCACGTATGGGATCGAGGCCGCAAGCCAGGCCTACTTTGGCCGCGATGTGAACCGCCTCACGCCCGCCCAGTCCGCGTATCTTGTCGGTATCCTCAAAGGCCCGGAGAACTACGACCCCGAAGACGACTATGACTTCGCCATCGCTCGGCGCAACACGGTGATCGAAAACACAGTGAACGCGGGCTACACACGCCGCCAGGATGCGGAGCGGCTCAAGAAGGAAACGCTCAAAGTCAAACCCTACGTTGGTTACCAGGGCATCGCGCCGCACTTTGCCGAGATGGTGCGGCAACAATTGCAGAAGATGCCGGAATTGGCGGGCTACGATATTTATCGCGACGGGCTTATCGTCTATACCACGCTCAACGCTGCTATGCAGCGCGCAGCGAATCGCGCCGTGCTCGAACACATCGGCGACTATCAGAAGAACGTTGTCAACAAAGGTTGGAATTGGGCGAAACACAAAGCCGTGCTCGACTCTGCCCTCGCAAAGGCAATTCGCAATAACTCGGAGTATCGTGCAGTATCGTCGGATGCCGATCGCGCGAAGGTTGCGGCGGCACTCAAAGCAAACAAGGACTTTGTCGATAGCGTGAAAGACGAAGAGCTTGTGTTGCAGGCGGGACTTGTCGCCATCGATCAATCGACCGGACAGATCGTCGCGATGGTCGGCAGCTCGAACTATAAGGAGGTTCGCTACGGCTTGAACCACGCGACGCAAATACAGCGGCAGCCGGGAAGCTCGTTCAAGCCGATCGTCTACGCTTCCGCGTTCGAACACGGATCGACTCCGGAGTCAAGTGTTTCGAACGAACCGATCACCATCCGGAGCGGCGGTCAAAACTGGTCGCCGCATAATTTTGCCGGCGAGTACGAAGGCGGTACTGTCAGCATTCGGCATGCGATCGAGCAATCGCTCAATCTTTCAGCCGTCCATGCCATTCAGGAGTTGACATCAGCAGCCGATGTCGTCAGTCTGGCGAAGCGACTTGGCATCCGGTCGAATGTTCCGCCCTATCCCTCAATCGCACTGGGCACAGCGGAAGTGAGTCCGCTCGACCTAACAAGCGCCTACTCCGTCTTCGCGAATGAAGGCGTTCGGGCCGCGCCGTACTCGATCATCCGCGTTGAGGACAAAAGTGGCAAAGTCCTGTTTGAGCGCAAACCGACCTTTGAAAGCGTGCTCGATCCACGCATTTGCCGTGAACTCACATCCGCGCTCCAGGGCGTCATTCTGCGCGGCACGGCGACGCGCGTGCTCAACTACTTCCGCTATCCTGCCGCTGGCAAAACCGGCACGACGCAGAATTATGCCGACGCCTGGTTCATGGGCTACACACCGCAATACACCGCTGGCGTTTGGGTTGGCTTCGACGATAAGCGCATCACGTTCAACAGTTCGAACGGACAGGGGGGCCGTGCCGCCGCACCCATCTGGGGGAAGTTTATGAAGTATGCCTACGATGCGTTGCGTCCCCGCATCGAATACTTCAACACCCGCTATCCCGGCGCGCCTGTCGCGCCTGTGGATACCACGAAGCGCGACTCGCTCGGGCGAGTGCAGATCACGAATATTGATTCCATGCGGAAGCCGGTCGAATACTAAACCACGATTACGCGGATGATGCGGATTCGCAGGATTAAAACTTTCAAGGGCTCTGCGTGAGGTTCGCACCTAGAACGGTAGACATTTCGGGAGAGCGCAGGCTTGGGCTTAGCTTCCAAAATGTTTTTGGGAGGGTGCTTTGGTATTTATCAAACGCTTGAATTCTAAGCTCTTCGATCCAAAGTTAATTAGAAGCCCGACACGAAGGTTGTAGGCCTCTAAGTAATTCTTAGCTTGAGCAAGATGGACATCCTCTAACGCAGCCAGAGCCTTGAGTTCAACAGTTATCCTTTGCTCGACAAGAAAATCGACTCGGCGCGTTCCGACAAGTTCGGTGTCGTAGTAGATCGGCATCGAGAACTCTCGGTCGAAGACGATTCCGGCCTTTCTCAGTTCGATTCCTAACGAATTCTGGTAGATCACTTCCGGAAAACCGCACCCAAGCTTAGTATGCACCCGCATCGCACACCCAATAATCCTGTGGGTCAGTTCGCTATCTTCCAGGTTAGGAATGTGATTCTTGGATCCCGTCAAATCCATGTCTCTTTAAGCCTGCATGTAATGCTCGAACAATAAAAAGTTAAATCCTGCGAATCCGCATCATCCGCGTAATCGTGGTTCGGGGTTACACCGCATCCGACTGCGACGCAAAATTAAACCCGCTCACGTAGATCGTCGGCACGTACATTGGCATGCCGTCCCAGCCATCGCGCGGAGCTGTGACGACGGGTTTCGAGAAGTCGATGACGTTCTGCAGTACCGTGATCGGTGACTCGTTCCAGCGGAAGTTCGAGACGCCGTACTGAATCTTGCCGTCCTCGACCCAATAGAGTCCATCGCGCGTCAGGCCGGTCTTGAGCAGCGTTTGGTTGTCGAGATCGCGGATATACCAGAAGCTTGTAATGAGCAAGCCCTCGTGCAGCGTGGTGAGAAAATCTTCGGGCAGCATTCCGCCGCCATCCATGATGAGGTTGGTCGGACCGGGTCGCGGATCCTTACCAGATTTGCCAGCCCAAAATCTGCTGCGAGACAAATTCATCAGTTTGCCGCCCGCGACCCACTCCGTTGATGGCACGGCTAAACCACTCTCGCCATACGTACCGCTCGGCACAAGCGGATGCGAAGGATCGCTATAAATGTGGACTTTCTCGCCAACAACCTGCGAGCCAAGCGCCGTCGTGCCATTGGGTCGGGAGAACGCACTGCGGCCTTCCTCGGCCTCGCGCGCATCGAGCCCCCAGACGAAGTGCTGCAGGAGATCGGCGGCAGCGCTTGGTTCCAGGATCGCCTTATAGACGCCCGCATCCATACTCTTCGGGCTTTCCCATGCCACACACTTTTCGCTTGCGCGCAGGATCGCGCTTTGCGCATCGAGTAGCGAGATTGCATGCGAGGCGCGCTTGTTCCATCCGCTCGACCTGCCTTCGGCGTTGCGCATCGTTGTCGAGAACGTCGTGCGCGTGTGCTTATCGGCCGCGATGATTCCCTTCGAATTGCGATAGACGCTGTGGTGAACGCCCGACTCGAGGAAGCCGGCCGTCTTGAGGTTGTGCGCGTTCGCCTCTTTGATCGCGTTGCCAGCAATCTTCGACCGCTGTTCGGCCGCCCACGAAAGATCGGTCGAGCGAGCGTCGTATGCAGACGATTTCGGATAGGCCTGCTTCACCGCAAGGGGCAGCGCAAGCTCTTCGTTCTCCGGCGCGAGAGCCGCGATTTCTTCGGCGCGCGCAACCGCACGGCGCAACCCATCGTCCGAAAGATCGTTCGTCGAGACGGACCCGGCTCGCTTGCCGTTGACGGCCGTGATGTCGACCGAGGTGTTGGTGTACGAACCGCTCGTCGTCACGGTGTTTGCCGCATACCGGAGATTCGCAACGTGACTGCTGCCGAGCGAAACCTCGGCCCACTCCGACTTCGAGTGGCTCAGAATCTTTTTGCCAAGCGCCTGTAATTCGTCGAGATCGAGAAGGTTACTCATAGTCCAGCATTCCTTTCTTGCTGTTGGCCGATTGCTGCCGTGTGTTGATGACACGCTGATTCGAGAATCGGGCTACGGGGCAGCCATGTGATACAGGATTGCATTGCATCGGCTCGCCTTTGCCATCGTACATCGCGCCACCGATCATGTATGTCGTCTGATCGCCAATGGCATCGAGGTTATCCCAAAACTTTGTGGTCTTGCCGTAATAGGCCACGTCGCGCAGCATGTGGCCCAGCTTGCCATCCTGAATCGCATAAGCCACTTGTCCGGTGAACTGGAAATTGTATCGTTGCTGATCGATCGAGTAACTCGAATTGCCCTTGATGAAGATCCCTTTGCCGGTATCCTTGATAATGTCTTCTTGCGACATCGGCTTCGTGCTCGGCTGAAGGCTTACGTTCGGCATCCGCTGGAACGGCGTGTTCCACCAGCCTTCGGCGTAGCTCTGGCCGCGCGAAGTCTTCTCACCGATCATCTTGGCTTGCTCGCGCGTTGTCTGCACCGCGAGGAGCTCTCCCTTTTCGATCAGCGGATACGACTGCGCTGGCACGCCATCATCGTCGTAGCCAACGGTCGCAAGCGCACCTTCCTGTGTGCGGTCTGCCACGATCGTCATGTAGGACGACCCATAGCTGTAGCCATTCCATTTTTCAGTGGGCAGGAAGCTCGTGCCGGCAAAGTTCGCCTCGTACCCGAGGATGCGATCGAGCTCCGTCGGGTGTCCGATCGACTCGTGGATCGTGAGCCAGAGATGCGTCGGATGAAGCACGAGATCGTATTTGCCCGGCTCAACTGGCGTCGCTGTCAACTTCTCCTGTGCTTCTTGTGCCGCTTCCTTAATTTCGTCCTTGTAGGGATATTCTTCAACGTATTCGAATCCTCGCCCTTGCGGCAGCACGAATAGGGCACGCGACGCAAACTCGCCTTTTACGGGATCGGCAACCGTCGCCCAAGTCGAGGGATCGATCCGCGTAACCTCCTGCCAGATCTTCGAGCCTTCGCTCGAAGCGAAATACTTCTCCTCGCGGACGCAACGCAAATCAGAGTTGAGCGTGAGCTTGTTGCCACCGAGCTGGACGCTTGCTCCAAGCGCGTGCATATCGAGCAGGAACTGCGCGCGGTCTTTGAAGGAGACTTCGAACGGGTTCTTCTTGATTGGCGTGGTCCACTCGGCAGTAACCGCAGCAACGGGGGCGAGATCGAGCGGGACTGCCTGAATCTTCGAGTTGCTTTCGGCAATCGTGATCGCCTCTGCGACGGCCATCTTACCACTCGCGTCGTTCACCTCGCGCGTACCGGCAAAGCCCCACGTTCCGTTCTTGATGACGCGGATGCCCATACCATAAGACTCGTTATCCGAGAGTCCCGTGATGATGTTATTCCGCGCCGTCACCGATTGCGAGAGCATCCGCACTAACCGGACGTCGCAATACGTCGCGCCGAGCGATTTCGCGTGGGCGATGAGTGTGTCGCAGAGATCTTGTTCGGTCTTGCCGGGTTTGGATAGAGGATTATCGTACCGTGGCGCGGCCATTTTTGCCGCGCGCAGGCTGGAAGCCTGCGCCACGCGGTCTATACTTGCAAGTGAGAGCGCGCCCGTTGCCAGGGCGCCCTGAAGGAAGTGTCGTCGGTTCATGGCTACAAAGTTACGAAATATGAGGAGGCGAATCCTACGCCGAGACTAATCCTACACCAACGAACCCGCCGCCAGCGTTTCCTCACGTCCCGCACCGATGGAGATGATCTCGATCGGGCACTCGACTTCGTGTTCGAGCGCATCCAGATACTTTTGAACCGGTCTCGGCAAGTCCTCACGAGAGGCCGCGCCCTTCATGTCCAAAGCGCGCCAGCCTTCGAAGGACTCATAGATCGGGCGGATTGCCGCAAGCTGACGCAGATCGGTGGTGAAGTGTTCGATCTGCTTGCCATCGGTCGTGCGCTCGTAGCGGGTGCAGAGCTTGACTTCCGGCATGTCGCTCAGGACATCCAGCTTGGTCAGGGCCACTGAGGAAACGCCGTTGATCATGTTGGTATAGCGGACAGCAACGGCATCAAACCAGCCGCAACGACGTGGGCGGCCGGTTGTTGCGCCGTACTCGCGACCAACTTTGCGGAGCAGTTCGCCGGTCTCATCGAGCAATTCGGTTGGGAATGGTCCGTTGCCTACACGCGTGGTGTATGCCTTTGCTACACCGATCACACGGTCGATCGCCATCGGCGGAATGCCGAGTCCCGTGCAGGCACCACCGGCAGTCGGGTTGCTCGATGTGACGTAGGGATACGTGCCGAAATCAATATCGAGCAGCGCGGCTTGCGCACCTTCCAGTAGCAAAGATTTGCCATCGCGGATTGCGCGGTTGAGCAACAGCGGCGTGTCGGTGATGTACACGTCCATCTCCTGATCGAACAACTCGTATTCGTGTATGATGGAATCGACATCACAGAGTTCGCTCGCGCCGTAAACTTTCTCGAGTAGCTCGTTCTTCTCCGCGATATTGTGGCGGAGCTTTTCGCGGAGTGTTTCGCGGTCGAGCAGATCGACAATGCGGATGCCTTTGCGCGCGAACTTGTCCTCGTATGCCGGTCCAATGCCGCGTCCCGTTGTGCCGACGGCACTGCCGTCTTTCTGCTGTGCCAATCGAGCCTCCGCCGCCTTGTCAATCATCTTGTGATACGGCATGATGAGGTGCGCGTTGTGCGAGATGAAGAGCCGGCCGCGCACCAAAACGCCTTCGCGCTCGATCATGTGAATCTCTTCGAGCAATGCGACGGGATCGATCACGACACCGTTGCCGATCACGCACGTAACGTCCGGATGGAAAATACCGCTGGGAATCAGGTGGAGGACGAACTCGCGGCCATCGGGAAGCTTGATGGTGTGTCCAGCATTCGCGCCGCCTTGGTAGCGGGCTACGATATCGGCATCCGCGGCAAGGAGATCGACGATCTTCCCCTTACCCTCATCGCCCCACTGGGCGCCGAGAATGATGGTATTTGGCATGGGTAAAAAAAAAAGCCGATTTAGGAGCGACTACGCTCTCACCTGAGAATTCATCGCGGCAGTTTTTTCAACCCATGAATGGGCCGCCCATTAATGAGCCGGGCTTAAAACAAGCGAATAATTGATAAGTTCGTTTGCGCCAGCGATCAGGTCGCGCCCATCAGCTCCGTAAGCTTCGTCACGTTCAGCAGGCTTTTGAGCTGGATGGCTGGCGATGCCAGCGTGAACTCCGCTCCATGTTCGAGCGTGGACTGACGCGCGGCGATGAGCATCCCCAAGCCGGAGCTATTGACGAATCCGACCTGTGCGGCATCGACCACGACGCGCTTCGGTGTGTGGTGCGCGAGCTTGTCGCGCAGCTCGATTGCGAACGTCATTGCATCGGAACCGCCGATGAGATCGCCCGAGAGCGAGACGGTCAGCCTATCCGGCGTAGAGTTGAAAGATGAGGTCATGCCCAAAGAACGCTCAGCCCAGAGAGATTAATTCAGGCCGTCGCCTCAGGCCGTAGCAGCGACCTGCCCGGCCGATTTGCGGCTGCGCACGTTTGCCGTAACTGGTATCGACTTCGACTTGTCTCGTTCGAGCCAATCAAACGCGATGGCGCTGGCCACGAAGATCGAGGAATACGTCCCGGTGATAACGCCGATGAGCATCGTAAACGCAAAGCCACGCAGCACCTCGCCGCCCCAGATAAAGAGCACGAGCAGCGTGAGGAACACTGTGCCCGACGTGATTACCGTTCGCGGCAGCGTCTCATTGATGGCGCGGTTCATGATCTCCTTGAGAGTCTGGCCTTTATACTTGCGCTGGTCCTCACGGATACGGTCGAAGATGATAACGGTATCGTTGACCGAGAATCCGACGATCGTAAGGAAAGCCGCAAGCAGCGTCGAGTTCATCTCGAGATTCAGCCACGGCCAGATGCCATTGCACACCACAGCGAATGCGAACGCAACGAGCACATCATGCACGATCGCGATGACGGCCCCCATTCCATAGACGAACCGGAACCGGAACGTGAGATAGAACAAGATGACGACGCAGGTGAAGAAGACCGCCCAAACGGCTTTCGATCTGAGTTCCGCTCCGATCTTCGGACCGATGTGCTGCTCCTGCAGAAGCTGAGACTTGTTACCCGAGAATCCCGTCTCGACCGCAGCCAACACCTTCTTGGTCGCTTCCGCGCCAGCCTGTGCTCCCTGAGCACCTTCGCGCACCCGGACGAGCACGCCGGACTCGTCACGACCGTAGTACTTCACTTCCGCGCCGCGAATCCCCGCAGCGTCCAGCGCTCCGCGCATCTGCTCGATGCTGACGTTCTTCTGGAATTGAAGTTGCACTTCGGTGCCACCGGCGAAGTCGATGCCATACTCGACGCCGCGAACGAGCGCCCAGATGACGCCAATCACTGTGACGGCAGTCGAAACGACGTACCACGTGCGCCGCTTCCCGATAAAATCTATTGAAGTCTTACGAAAAAAATGCATAGCTCTCTTAGTAGGGACGTACAGTGTACGTCCTATGCGAGGGACGTGCGCCGCACGTCCCTACAAACCTTATCCAAACTTGATCATTTCCTGATTCCGCTCCATGAGAAGATCGAAGATCACACGCGTGATTACGATCGCCGTGAAGAGCGAGGCCGATACGCCGATCATCAGTGTGACAGCAAAGCCCTGCACTGTGCCGGTTCCGAACGCATACAAAATCACGCCGGAGAAGAATGCCGTTAAATGGCCGTCGAAGATCGGCGGGAACGCGCGATGATAGCCATCGTCCATCGCGAGTTTCAGCGATTTACCGAGGCTCAGCTCTTCTCGAATACGTTCGTAGATCAGCACGTTGGCATCGACCGCGATACCGACCGTGAGCACAAGCCCCGCCATACCGGGCAGCGTCAGCGTCGCACCAAACGTCGAGAGCACCGCCATCGTGATCAGCAGGTTGATGAGCACCGCCATGTCGGCAACGAGTCCACCTGTGACATAATAGAATGCCATGAAGATCATGACGACTACGAAGCTCCAGACGATCGACCACGTGCCCTTCGAGATCGAGTCCGCTCCGAGCGAGGGGCCGACGACCGACTCTTGAATGATCTTGACCGGTGCCGGCAGCGCGCCTGCCTTGAGCACGATCTTGAGCATGTTCGCCTCGGTCATATCGCCGATGCCGGTAATCTGCGAATTGCCGCTCGGAATCTCACCGAGCACCTTAGGGGCGGAATAGACAACGCTGTCGAGCGTGATCGCGACCTGCTTGTTGATATTCGCTTTGGTGACGCGGCGCCAGACGTGCGCGCCATCGTCATCCATCTGCATCGAAACCTCCGGGTGGCCGGTCTGCTGGTCGATGTCCGCGCGGGCATCAACGATAACTTTACCAGTCAATTCCGGCTGCGCGGCAAGGAAGTAAAGTTGATAGAACGTCACGTTCTTTTCCGGAATGGGCCGGCTGAACATGAAACTGACTTCGTCGGCATAGAGCGGACGGACATCCGGCCGCGCGAGAATGCGCTTGACGATCGTGCGGTCGGAATCGCTTACATAGATGCTACCGCTCTTCTGATCGGCGCCCTTCATCAGGATCGATGTGAACGGATGTCCCTTTACGTAGTGCGCGATCTTCTGCTCCTGTGTCATACCGACCTCGGCAAGTGAATCGGCGCGGTGGGCGGAGTCCTCAGGGTTGAGCGCGGCCGTGGCAGTCGAGGCACTGGTGTCCTTGGTTGCAGTCTTGGCACTGTCTGTCTTCTTGGCCTCAGCCATTCTAGAGGAATCCGTCTTCGTCGTGTCCTTCTTGGTGACGTAGGCAAGTGAGGTGTCGCCCTTCAAATGCTTATCAATACGGTCGAGGACTTTCTTGACGATCTCCGGATCCTTCAGGACGCGGAACTCAAGCTGTGCCGTTCCAGAGAGGAGTTGGTGAACCTGATTCACGTCCTGTCCGCCCGGAAGCTCGATGATGATGCGGCGAGAGCCTTGCTTCTGAATGGTCAGCTCGGTGAGTCCGAACTGATCGACGCGGTTGCGGATAATCTCAATGGCGCGATCGACGGCTTCATCCACGCCTTTCTGCAATGCGGCCTGGATGCTCTTGTCATCGCCATTGCCGGCCTCGGCAAAGTAGAAGTAATTCGCCAGCGACTTACTTCTCGGCTTTGCGATCTCGTTAAAATGCTGGACGAAGAGCGGCACGATCGGATTCTCGGTCGTCGCTTCTTCGCGCTCGGTCACGTGAAGGACGGAATCCAGCAGGTCGTCGTGTTGCAGCGCCTGCTCTTCAATGAACTTCAGCACGTCCACCTCCATCGTCACGTAGATGCCGCCGCGCAGATCGAGACCCAGCTTGATCGCCTTGGCGTTGGCGGTCTTCAGGTCATCGCCGTTCTGGGCGAGCCAATGGACTCGTTTCACGGAATCGCTCGCGGAAGTGCCGAACTCGTCGAGTTCGCCCTTCATTTTCGTCGACTCGTAGGTCGGGTAGAGCGCGTAAATAGCTCCCGCGATAAAAAGCAGGATAAGGATAATCTTGGCGCGGTTCTTTTTCACAATTGAACGATAAATGCCGTCAATAGACCCCGATAGCGTTGGCTATGCCGGGTAAAATGCCTGTGCGTAAAGCTTTTGAGGGGGCTTATGTTCCCACTCATACGATCTCCGTATGGACAATATGGACGTAATGGACAAAATGGAGGCTTCGGAGTCTGTCCATGAGGTCCATCGGGTCCATTTTGTCCATTCACATTCTTGAAAACACAGCCCCGCTCCGCATGGAGCGGGGATTCATCCCCGAAAGATGCTCGGCGAAGTAAGCCCGGAAGAAGCTCTGAAGCTCGTTCTCAAGCCCCGCCGGCAGATTTGGCCTCGCCCCTTCAAGGATGTTCCGGAAAAATTCATTAGCCGCTGCCGAGAGCGACCGCGCCGCCTCGGCCCCCAGTTCGAACCCCATGATCCTGAGAAACGCCAGATTGAACCGGAATTGGGCGATCAGCGGGTTCTCGTCCGAGCGTGATAGCTCCGCCAGGGCTGAACTAAGCAGATCGAATACCTCCGGATGCTCCTCTTCATCGTGCATGGCACGGAGGACCAGCTCGATCATGGCCGTCGCCGACTCGATTTTGTCAAGATTCTTCAGGATCGGGCCGTTCGAATCCTGAAGATCGGCTTTCGAAAGCAAATAGAGTCCGGCCTCGGGTCGCTCCTTCTTATAGAAGACGACATTCGCCCGCGCGAACATCTCCAGAGCGCCGCCGAACTTGCTCTTCAGTTCGCGGGCGCCCTTGGCGATCACGTTCACCTTCCCGAAGGCGCGCGTGTAGAGCGTAACGATCTTGGACGTCTCGCCCTGCTTCCGGGCGCGGAGTACGATGGCTTCGGATTCTACTATCATCAGGTGTTCCTGCTCCGTGAACAAAGGGTATAGGGTTTGGGGTTTAGGGTATAACACTCGATTTCTATACCCTATGCGCTATACCCTATACCCTCTCGCAATTGGACTTCTTCTAATTGCTTCGCTCAATTCCTGCGCGCCTTCGGTCAACGACACGACCACGCCGAACGCCCTCGTGGCGACGCCGGATACCGTCACTCTGGCCGGACTTGCGGCGAGCGGCGCAGTCTCACTCAGGCTTAATTGCGGCTGTACGTTCATCTTCGACTCGGTCGTGACCACCGGCGACACTGCCGCGATTCTTGTGACTCCGAAAGAGGGATACAAGGACTCGGTCACAACCCACACCATCACGTTCTCCGGCAAACCGGGAACAGCCACCGGCCCGCACAACGCAACCTACACCTTCTACACCTACGACGCCGACACCCACGGCGATTTCTGGACCACGGTGCATGTGTTTTTGACGGTGCCGTAAGGGCTATTACAGCACCCTCAACGAATCCTTCGGCGAGCAGGTCAGGACTTCGCAGCCATCTTTGCGGATGACGACATCGTCCTCGATGCGGACGCCGCCGATACCTTCGAGATAAATTCCGGGCTCAATGGTCACGACCTGATTCGGTTCGAGCTTGTAGCGCTCGCCGCGCTGGTTGAGCGATGGCATTTCGTGGACTTCGATTCCCAGACCGTGGCCGGTCGAGTGGCCGAACTTCGAGCCGTAGCCATGCAGCGTGATGTAATCGCGCGCGAGTGTATCAACTTCGCGGGCATTCATGCCGGCGTGTAGTTTATCGATTGTCCGCTGCTGCGAGACCCGCACGATCTCGTAAATCTTTTGGAGTTCGGTCGAGACACGCCCCATGGAAACGGTGCGCGTCATGTCGGAATTGAATCCTTTATAGACGCAGCCGAAGTCGAGCGTGACGAGTTCGTTCTTGCGGATCTTCTTGTCGGTGGCCACGCCATGCGGCAATGCGGAGCGCTCGCCGCTGGCGACGATGATGTTGAATGCATCGCGCTCGCCGCCTTGCAAGCGCGTGTGATAGGCGATCTCGGCCGCAACCTCGTTCTCTGTCATACCGGGCTTCATCAGATCGGTGACGATCTCATAAACTTTGTCGGTGATCTCCGCCGCGCGTTTCATCACGAGGATCTCGTCCTCGCTTTTGATGACAGTGAGTTTCTCGACCATCTCGGTCTCGGGCACAAGCTTGACGTGCCGGAATTTGGTGCGGAGAAAATCGAAGAGCGCATAGGAGATATGCTGCTTCTCGAATCCGAGCGAGTCGTAATCGCTGAAAAGCTGCCGCTCGACGAGCGCATCCTGAATGTTGCGGTCGCGCTCGACAATCGAGATCTTGGCACCGATCACTTCCTGCTTGACCTGCGCCTTGTAGCGGAAATCGGTGAAGAAGTGCGGTTTGCCCTGCGCCGGAACGATGAGCAGTCCGTTCGAACCGGTATAGTTAATAAGATATTGGATGTGCGGCAGGTGCGAGACGAGCAGGGCGTCCAATCCCTTCTCCTTTACGATCCGCTGTAATTTCGCTAAACGAGCCATATCAAAAGTGCTGAGTACTAAATGCTAAGTCGCCCCCGCGAGCGGGTCGTCCGCCAGAGCGGGTTGCCCGCTTAAGCGGGCTCGCGGGGTGCGTAACACCGAACGCGATAAAATACTTCATCGTGGAACCGTGGATAATCACGCAAATTGAAGGACTTCTCTTCCCGGACTCAATATGGGCATTTAGCACCCAACGCTTTTCGCAATGAGTGCTTAGCGTGAGGACTTCAGCAGGGCGGACTGGGCAGTCTGGGGCGCGCCATGCCCTTGGATCCATGCCAATGCTCCGGCGATGTGAGCGTCGAAATCGCGCGGCACTTCATGGATTGTGCCGGGGACAATTTCAAGCTTAAATGGGATGGCAGACAGCGTGCATTGCCTTCCCGCCGCTTCGAGCGATGCGCGGAACGTTGGGCTGTCGAACTCGCCGCTCATCGCGTAAATGCGAAGTCCCGACTGTGCCGCCTGAGAAAGGGCGTCCGCCGGAAGTGGCCCATCCAGCAGTCCAGCAATCGAGATGACAGCATGATACCGATCGGGATGCATGAGTCCGAGCTTGATCGCCGCCATTCCACCTTGCGAGAAGCCGGCAATATAGGCATCCGGTTGGCAACCGCACCAATGCTCGTACCGGTCCAGCGCAGCAGTGACCGATTCGTCGGTCGATTCGATGTTGTCATCCCAACTATTCATATCCTCGGAGTACCGGATATTGCCTGCCGGAACAAGAACATACGTCCTAATGGAATCCGCAACCCTGCACCAGTGGCGGGCAAATTCATTGTACGAGGCACATCCGCCATGGAGCGCGACGATAAGTTGGACCTGACGTGCGTCTGCCTTCTCGTGCAACAAAGCACCGAACTCATCCAACGGCACAACTTGCGCCTTCCTCACCATGGAGCGTTGCGTGGAATCCATCGTGAGGACCGCGTAGTGCGTGAGTAGTACGCGCAGTCCGGCCGACATCGTTGGCGATAATGTTGCAAGTCGCTTCGCTACGATTGGATCGGAGGCAGGCAATACCACGAGCGGTTGTTGCGCGGCCCACGTTGGGGTGCTGATGAGTCGAAGTTCTTTATAGAGGTTGACGAGCGAATCGAACCAGAGGTTTCCGGCCACATTGCGAATGATCGAGTCGCGGTCGAGCACATCGAAATTCCAGAAGCCACCCCTGAGCGCATTCAGTAAGGCCAATCGTGTTTCAGTGGTGTCGGTAAGCCGTGACGATGTCCGCGCAATTCCGAACTGCGCCATCGCGGCATACCACGCAGCCGAAGGCGTCTGGTGCAACGCGCACGCTTTGAAAAGCAAACGGTAGGTATCTCGCGCGGCGACGGGATCGGCGCGCATATAGGCCATTCCGGCCTCGTGCCACAGCCGAGAAAGCTCACCCCGTTTGGTTGGAGCTTGCGTGGCTGGAATGCCCGGACGCTTCGAAGGTGTCCGTTTTGGCGAAATGGAATGGACGTTTGCCAGCAGCGGTGCTGCGGTCCCAGCTTGACCGAAAAACGCGAGGATTAACCCGAACGCGAGAATGCGATACCGCTTCATTATACACGGTGGATGACCGAGACTAAACGAAGGCCACTTTGACCCGCGTTTGGATGATGGTCAACCAGAAAAGCATTGACGTGCCTGACCTGATTTGGAGGTTGTCAAGACCGCGAAACAGGAGTAACAGTGATGTAACCCCTTCCTGAGAGGGACATAACAGAAAAATCATGATTATGCTGTAACAAAATCGTTCGAGCCGACTTACTCTCTATATCTAAGCAGGACACGAATGCCCATCATCGAAGCACGAGATCTCCGGAAGACTTTCCGGGCGAAACAGAAGCGAGCTGGCCTTCGGGGCAGCATGCGTTCGCTCGCCCGGCCTGAATTCCGCGAAATCGAGGCCGTCAGTGGGATTTCGTTCGATTGTGAGGCCGGTGAGTTGATCGCTTTCATCGGCCCGAACGGCGCCGGCAAATCGACCACGATCAAAATGTTGACTGGAATCCTGATGCCGACGAGTGGAGGTATCCGTTGCGCTGGGCTCGACCCCTCTCGCGAGCGCAAGCAACTGGCCCACTCGATCGGCACTGTATTCGGTCAGCTGCTCATTGGCATCCTGATGCTTGCCGCCGGTCTGAGCATGATGTTTGCCGTGTTTTTCTTCCGCCACGTGATGAAGCGGTACGAATCGGGGAATCTGATGGTGGTGCGGATGTAGGTGAACTCGTCACGCTGAAACTATTCGCCTTCGCACGGTGTCGTTTTTAACGCAAGGCATCGTCTGTTGAACGCACGCGATGCTTTGGGAGAATAAGCACAATCGAAGCCTCGGCCCGTGATGGTTTGCCGGAGGCGCACCCCGATCTCCTGTTATGGGAGAAGGTACGCTTTCGGCAGCCCGTTGCGGGCCTTTTTTGTGGGCCGAATATTTTCATAATTTTCTCGTAAAACCGGGAAACTGTTCTCACGGAAATTTCGTCCAGTGTGCGCGAATCCGGTGGCTTCGGCTATCGGGTTCTATTAGGGCAAACAAAACAAGAGCTCCGCAGCGCTGTCTACTTTTCTCGGCACGCTGCGGTTTTCTTTTTTAAAGTAACGAGTGATGAGTAACGAGTAATGAGTTGCTGCTCGTCAGACTGGATCCCCCGAGCCGCCCAAGGCATTCCGCACTTTAAACGGCACGCCGTATGTTTGCCGCCGCTCATGAATAGGACGAATAGATCCTATGAGACCTATTGATTATCAGAGAACGCATCGTGCATGGCTAAGTCGCTCGTCATTGTAGAATCGCCCGCAAAGGCGAAAACCATTAATAAATACCTCGGCAGCAATTACGTTGTCGAGGCATCGGTCGGTCACGTCAAAGATCTGCCGAAGTCGAAGCTCGGCATCGATCTCGATGGCACGTTCTTGCCGCATTACACGACGATCAAGGGCAAGAAGGAGATCATCGACAAGCTGAAGGCGCTCGCGGCGAAATCGAAAGAAGTCTTCATCGCGACGGACCCTGACCGCGAAGGCGAGGCCATCGCATACCATCTCGCTGGTGAAGTCGCTTCCAAAAACAGCAACATCAAGCGCGTGCTCTTTACCGAGATCACGAAGAGCGGCATCACCGAGGCGATGAAGCATCCTCGCGATGTCGATACGGCGCTCTTCGAAGCGCAGCAGGCGCGCCGCGTCATGGACCGAATCATCGGTTATCAGGTCTCGCCGATTCTTTGGAAAGCATTCGTTGGCAAAAGTGGCGAGGCACTATCGGCGGGCCGAGTGCAGTCCGTTGCGCTCCGTTTGATCTGTGAGCGTGAGGATGCGATCGAGCGATTCCAGCCGATCGCTTACTGGAATCTCTGGGCCGATTTCTCGACTGAATCGACAGAGTTTCCAATTCACGCGCGACTCATCTCCGTCGATGGCGCGGAATTCCGAAATCCTGAAGGAAGCGCGCAAGATCTCGCCGAAGATGCGAGCAAGAGTTTTATTGGCGATGCCGTAACCGCGCGTGGCTATGCCGCCGATGCGCGACAAAAAGCGTATCGCATTGCATCGCTCACCAAGCGTGAAGTGCGAAAGAACTCGCCGCCGCCATTCATTACAAGTTCGTTGCAAGCGGCCGCAAGTTCGAAGCTCCGGTTTCCGCCGCGCAAGACGATGCAACTCGCGCAGAAACTCTACGAAGGCGTCGAGCTGGGTGAAGAAGGTCTGACTGGACTCATCACCTACATGCGTACGGACTCCACACGCATTGCGGATGAAGCGCGCGCGGAGACTCTTTCCTATATCGAAAAAAATTACGGACCGCAGTATCAAGGCCCGGAGCGCAACACCAAGAAGGTCAAAGGCGCGCAAGAGGCGCACGAAGCGATTCGTCCGACTTCAATCTTCAATGACCCAAAGCGCGTAAGGCCATTCCTCGAAGCGCAGGATAAGAATCTCTACGCGCTGTATGAGTTGATCTGGAAGAGGCTTGTCGCAAGCCAGATGGCGCCGGCGCTGATGGATCAGACGCAGGTCGAGATCGAATCCGTTGAGAACACTGGCAGCAAGTATCGCTTCCGCGCGACGGGCTCCGTCATTACATTCAACGGTTACATGCAGGTGCTGGAGGATGTCGATGAGACTCCGGCGAAAGCAGCCGAGGCTGAAGAGTCAAAGCGTCTGCCGAATGGAATTCAGCAAGGGCAAACGGCGAACATCGAGGAGATCGACTTGGCCGAGAGCCAGACGAAGCCGCCGCCCAGATTTAGTGAGAGCACACTCGTCAAAGAGTTGGAATCGCTCGGAATCGGACGGCCTTCGACGTATGCTTCGATCGTCGGTACGATTCAGGAGCGCAATTACGTCGAGCAGGAAGAGCGGCGCTTGTTTCCGACGACGCTGGGACGTGATGTGAACCGCATCCTGGTCAAGAGTTTTCCGGAAATCTTCAACGTCGAGTTTACCTCGCGGATGGAGTTGGAGCTGGATACCATTGCCGATCGCGAGCGGACGTATGAATCGGTCATGTCCGATTTCTACATACCGTTCAAGAGCGTGCTCGATCAAGTGGATGAACGGCTCTCCGAAGAGATGCCCGTTCGCCCGTGCCCGAGTTGCGGATCGATGGAGACCGAGGTCAAGTCCGGATGGTTCGGGATGTACCTCGATTGTGCGAAGTGCGGCAAGAAGACTTCGCTGAAGAACGAAGGTAAGCCCGCGCCGGAGAAGACCGGTGAGCAATGTCCCGAGTGCATTAAGCGTAACGATGGCGAAGGTATCGGCGAACTGCTGATCCGTTCGAGCCGCTTCGGCAAATTCATCGGTTGCAGCCGGTATCCAAAGTGTAAGTTCACGCGACAGATGCCGACCGGCATCAAGTGCCCGAAGTGTCACGTCGGCGACATTGCCGAGCGACGCGGCGGCAAGGGCAAACGCAAGTTCTGGGGCTGCGCCCGCTATCCCGAGTGCGACTTCATCTCGAACGATAAGCCGGTCAACAAGCCGTGCCCGGTGTGCAGCAACAACTGGCTCGCGACGAAATGGACCCGCGACCGAGGCGAATTCCTCAAGTGTACGAATTGCAAGCGGGAGTTTGACGAATCCCAAAACGAGATCGCCAGCGAAACGAAGGTAGGATGATCGGATTCGGATATGATGTCCATAGGCTAGTAGAAGGCGAGACGCTCGTCTTAGGTGGCATCACTCTGGAATCGAGTCTCGGCACGGTTGCGCATTCGGATGGCGATGTGCTGGTTCACGCGATCATGGATGCGCTGCTCGGTTCGCTCGCGCTCGGCGATATTGGTCTCCACTTTCCCGACACCAAAGAAGAATGGCGCGCCGCGGACTCGATCGCCATGCTCACGCGCGTGTATCATATTCTCCGCCATGAAGGCGCGCACGTCGTAAATGTCGATGCGACGGTCGTGCTCGAAGCACCGCGTCTGCGCCCTCACATCGAAGCCATGCGCGAGCGGATTGCGTTGGCACTCTCGCTTGACATAAAGCGCGTCTCAGTCAAAGCCACCACCAGCGAACGCCTCGGCTTTGTTGGCCGCGAGGAAGGCGTCGCGGCGTATGCCGTCGCGCAAGTGGGGTATGATTAGTTGCGTTAGGACACGTAGGTATTAATTGAGTAGTCAAGTTCGGCACGATTCCGCAACTTCCGGCGGAGAGGAGTGTTTTAGGAAGAGGTGATCCTAATTTAACCTAACTTATGAGAGTTTATCGAGTCCTTGCCCTGGCCGCATTAGCTGCGTGCCTCCCTCCTTCGGTCGTTTCCGCACAATCGTTTTGGCTGCATAACCAACTTCGTGGGTCTGGGACGGTAGGTGCCGTGGCTCAGCTGATGGCGCTCGATTCTAATGACTGTCTTCTTGCTTGGAGTGTACCTGATTTTGAAATCCTGACACGGGATTATGGAAAGTCATGGAACTATGTTATCATCGATTCACCCTCATACAAAATGCGGTCAGGAACAAGCTTTGCCGGTGTTGTACATCCGTCGCACAACCTCATTCTTGCCGCATACTCGGATTACCAGGGTGCAGTCGGCCACGTTGTCCGTTCGACGGACGGCGGAATAAGGTGGACCGATACTGCGATGGGCATTTCAATAAAAGCGGGTGGTTCGCCAAACGCGATACGAGCAATCGCTACGCTCGACAGCAATTACATAGTCATGCTTATCAGCGGTCAGGCTACTAACATCTGCGATTCCGCCCTTCTTTCTTCCGATGGAGGCGTCACTTGGCGCTCCGTTCCGACTCCTCATTTTCAGGTTGACGGTTCTGGATTCGGTATGCCACCGAATCCAGTTGTCGCATATCAGGTGCCCCATACGCTGTTAGTGGCTGCAAACAATGCATACCCTAATAGCGTTATTTATCGATCGACAGACCTCGGGATAACGTGGGATTCCGGATTTCAAGCTAATAAGACCATCACGAAGTTTGCCTTTATCAATCCTCAGATTGGTTTTGCATCCGGGACGATATTCGATCTCAACCTGGGAACAGAAACCGCCGAGATCGACAAGACGACGGACGGCGGGTTGACTTGGACGAATATTTTGTCGAAACAAATCGTACCTTTTTCGACATCGTTATTTAACAATACGGCGGGTCTATATAGTATCGCATTCGCCGATTCGCTCCATGGCTTCGCCTGCGGCGATCAAGGGCTTATTCTTCAAACCGCCGACGGCGGCACGACCTGGAACGAGCTTCACTCCGATTTCATGATCGATGCCCAGAGCAACGATCTGCTTAGTGATGTCGCCTATCCGGATACGAACCATGCGATGATTGCCTCCGGGGATGGAGCTGTTTTAGTCTATCATCCGAATGGTATTTTGAGTCTGCCGAATATTACCTATCCCCACTTTAGTCCGCCTGCCGCGCCACAGACGTTCAATGTGACGTGGGATCCGGTTCCCGGTGCAACGCGGTATTCGATTGCGATCACGACGTCGGGGTATCCCGATAGCAATACAACCCTGGTGCTCAAAGATTCAAATTTTACAACGGCCTATTTCCACCTCAGCAATTTAGTGGATACGTCTCCTGGCCAAGCTGGGCGGCAATACTATATCTATCTTCAGGCCTTCAACGCGACAAACCAGAGCAATACGGCCCAGCGGACGTTTATCGTTTACAAGGGCACGAGTGGCGTGAAGATCCTTCCCAGCGAGACCGCAGCATCGATTGCGGTCTATCCAAATCCGGCGCATGACATGCTGAATGTAGAGGGATTATCGGGCAAGATTCCTGTGGTCGATGCGCTCGGAAGGGCATATCGATGTCCGTGGCAGGATGGGAAGCTAATTATTGCTAACCTTCCAGCAGGCGTTTATTATGTGGGCGACGGTGCCACCCGGGCGCAGTTTGTTAAGGAGTAGCCCGCGTGAGTTCGTGGCTATCGAAATGTACGCGAAGCGAGAAGAACACTGCTACCGCCGCCATCGCAGCGCCGACATAGCCGATGTAATTCGGATGTAGCCCTCCAATAATCCAGCCGCCGAGGATCGGCGTGATCGCTCGCGAGAGACTTTCAAGCGATGAAGAAACTCCAAGCGCGCCACCTCTCCGCGTCGGTGGCGCATACTGTGTGATGAGGCTTGAGAGTGTTGGCCGCGTGACGCCAGTGCCGAAGGAGAGGATTACAGCGACCGCCGCAAGCATCGGAATCGTTTGCGCGAAGGCCAGTCCTAACAAGCCAACGACCATCGCGGCGAGTCCAATTCGAAGCGACATCAGCTCACCCAGCTTTTTGACCAGCGGTCGAACCACACCACCTTGCCACAGCACACCCACTACACCAACAAAGCCCATGAAGAGACCGATATCCTGCGTCGTAAACTGAAGTTTGATCATCGCAAACAGCGAGAACATCGACATGAACAGCGAGAACGGAAGCACGAAGAAAAGAAACGTGACGAGCAACGTACGAAGGTTCGCGATTCGAAAATACTCGATGATGCGAGTATAATAATGCAGCCCGAAGACGATGCTGTCGTCCCTGACGTGATCGTGCTCCTTGAGATAGAATGTGGTAAGCGATGTACTGGCCAAAGCAAACCCGGCGGCAACGAACGCCGGCACCGCATACCCAAAATGCGCCGCAAGCACGCCGCCAATCGGCATACCAACGACGAACCCAAGTCCGAAACCAATTCCAATCACTGCCATCGCGCCGGCCCGCTCCTTCGGCTCCGTCACATCCGCGATATAGGCTGCGGCGATCGTGACATTGCCACCACTGATCCCATCCACGATGCGGGAGAGAAATAGCATCGGCAACGAATGTGCCACGGCAAGCAGGATGAACCCGGTCATCGAGCCAAGCTGCGAGTAGATGAGCAATGGGCGTCGGCCGAACCGATCGCTGAGGCCACCGAGCACCGGCCCCGCGAAAAACTGACACACCGAGTACGTCGCGACCAGATACCCGATCGTTTCCGGCGTTGCCCCGAACGCGCTTGCGTAAAACGGCAGCAGCGGAAAGATGATTATCAGTCCGAGCATGTCCACGAACGCCGTGACCATGAGGACAGTGAGCTTTCCCTTCAAGCGCCGCTCCTTGCGTCAGGGAGCCGATAAACTGCCGTGTTTCCAATCTATGAGCGGGTGTGTGGAACGTAACTGGCTGTGTGTGTACGACTATCGGTAATCAGGAGAGCAATATGAGCAAGACAATGAAGCTTCTTGGCCTCGTCGCAGTTTTCGGCATCTTCGCCGCATGCGCGTCGATGGGAAAGCCGTTCGCATCAGACAACCGGCCGGCGACCACTGTGACGGTGGATAACAGGGCCTCTCTTTCGATGGACATTTTCATAATCCGCGGCGGTCAGCGCATCCGGCTCGGCACCGCTGACGCTCTGGCCACGACGAAACTCACAATTCCGCGGGGAATAGTGACCGAATCGACAGACGTTCGTTTCCTTGCCGACCCGATCGGAGGGAATAGAACGCCGATTTCGGAGACCATCACGATCCACGAAGGTGACGAAGTGGTGCTGACCCTACCGGCTTTCTAGGCGAATCTTCGCGTCGCCTGTGCTCGTAGTGAGGCAGGCTCTCACTACGGGCAACCTAGATGAATGCATCCGATCTCTCCAGCATGATCATGGCGGTGACGATAATCATCACCGTCGCGGCCAGTATCGCGGTACTGAGCGTCGTCACCAGGGCGATGAGTATCTGGTCCATCAAAGCCAGGGCAAGTGCGGGTCCGCCGGCTCAGCCGTTTGATGCC
>JADGPZ010000183.1 GCA_017882165.1 Candidatus Kapaibacterium sp. | reverse complement strand
CTGCCCCGACATGACGCTGCATAACGGCCAGCTCGTATGGTCCTGCCGCATGGAAGAGCTGAAGAAGTTTGGCTGCTGGGTCAGGACGGTGCCGCGATGTGCGGCGACTGTCCAGGCTTCGATCCCCCCGATCGCCAGCTCCACCTGATTTATCTCTTCATTAATCCCCGCAGCGACCAGGCGAGATTTCCTTTCGCGAGAGGATCCTCCGGCTTCAGCCGGACGGCCTCTTCTCCTGCTTTTTTGCCTTCAGCAAAATTGCCAAGCTCATTGTAGGCCGCGCAAATATTGTTGTATGCCTCCGCGTAATCGGGTCTGAGCGAGAGCGCCGTGCGCGCGGCATCGATAGAGTTTTGGAATTGTCTGGCCTGATAGTATCGCAAACTCAGATCGAGATATGCCTCCGGTGTCTTGAGCGTGGCGGCGGACTCAGCCGCAAGCTGCAAAGCGGATTTGCCTGCAGCCGCCAGGGTTGCAAAGTGAATGGCTTGCTGATCTCCTGGGACAATCTGCAGCGTCCGATCCGCGACCTGTTTCAGCTCTTCGAAACGACTCTGATCGTACAACACTTCCATCAATGCGTGGCGCACTTCCAGGTTCGATTCAGATAGCGTAAGCGATTTGTAGAAATTCTGTATTGCTACGGCATTCCTGCCATATTTATGAAGGCTGACTCCGTAGAAATGATAGATCTCGGGATTTTCTGGTTCGAGAAGGATCCCGCGCTGAAAAAACGAATCTGCGAGATCGGGATGGCCCATCGCCGACTGAAGCACCCCCATGTTACAATGCAGGACGGAGTAGTTCGGAGCGGAACGAAGGCCCAACGTGTAGTAAAAATTCGCCGTATCGTACGACCCACGGGCCATAAAGATTAGGCCATAGTTCATCATTCCCCGGCCATTATGTGGACTCTTCTCCGTAACGTCCTTCCAAAGAGATTCTTCCGAGTACCAGACAATATTGCGCTGATACGTCCCGAATGCGAAACCGGAACACAACAGGACGCCGATCAGGAACAGAGCCGCCGCTGGGATTTTCACGAGCCGGGGCTGGATGAGTAGATAGAGAGTCCACACCAATGCGATCGCGAGTCCAACATAGGGGAAGAATACACGATGATCGTTCGTCACTTCGGCGAGCGGTACAACGGTTGTAGGAATTAGCGCAAGTAAGAAGAACGCAATGCCAAACGATACCGGCCGCCAGTTCGAGGTGCGGGATGCGAGCAGTCCAAGACCGGCGAAGACGATCAGGAAGAGAAACCCGGCGATGCACGATGGGTCCAGAATCGATTGAAATGGCTGCCAGTCCGTATCCGCGCTCAAACTGGTCGGCAGAAAGAACTGACCGACATACCGGCCTACGACAAGGGGCTGCGTAATCAAATAATGATACAACGAGTATCCTCCGGGATCGAAGGTGTGCGCCTCCATCCGCTTCATAAAGACGTAGACAATGGCCTCAAACAGAAAGACCGGCATAACAGTCTTCATCAGTGTTCTCCACCCGATGGATTTTGGCGAAAACAGCGAGACCTTTTGTTCGAAGAGCAGATGATAGACGAGGAGCATCGGCGCAAACATGAGGGCTGTCGGCTTTGCGAATGCACCGATGAGCAGAGGGATAAAATAGAGGAAGTATTTCCGGGCTTTGGGCGAGTACTGGTACACGACAAATGCCATGACCATGAAGCAGGTACTGAGCGAATCGCTCCGGGCAATGATGTAGTTGATCGTCTCGGCAAGAACAGGGTGGACCATATAAAACGCAGTTGCGGCGAACGCAATCCATGCGCTCCGGTTCGGTGCTGCAAGGTTGTCCAGAATCTTCCGGAAGAAGAAGAACATTAAGACGCCCTGAAGCAGGAAAAAGACGAACGTGTCGAGATGGTACCACGATGTGTGGAGTCCGTCCCCGGAAAATGTCTGGGCGAGCCAATAATCAATCGCCAGGGTCAGTGATACCATCGGACGGTAGGAGCCATGACCCGGAAGCGATGAGAACGTCTCCGTATTGGTAAAGAACGACGGGATGTTCGTCAGCGAGCGAATGTACGCATTGTTTTCGATGGTGTGGTAGTCATCAAAATGGAAGCTATTGTGCCAGTGATTCGAGTAGGCGGCCAGGATCAGAAGGAGAAGCACAACGCTTGCCCCAATGAGGCGAGTGCGTTGCAAGCTCGCGGTGGCCGAAAGCGCGTTGGTTGTAATGGTCCGGGTCTTCTTTGAAGGAGTTTGTTGAGTAGGCTTTTTAGACATCAGGCGATTCGTTTCTTTACTGTCTCAATTGCGTGCTCACGAACGATCAACGTTTGCATCGCTTCGAGGCTCCGGATCTTGGAATAGAACACCAGCATCACACAGAACCCAACGATGGCGCAAAAATAAAACATTAAGTCCGCACCACGGCTGACGTTCAACTGGTGCGCGATGGAATTTGTAAGCTCCGGGTCGACGACGAACACCATTCCGACAATCGCGAACGCGATGAAGGTTAACCGATAGACCGTCGGATTCCGGAGGCGCGATATGAGGAAGATCAGGACGGCACCGAGCGGAAGAATCAGAAGAACTTTGATAGGACTCACGGGCTTCCCTCCTTAGAACAATCGGTTTAAAATCAAATCAATCACAATATGGATCGCATTCATATTGCGCTGCCCTTTGTGCGTGCTGTAATCGGTATAGACGATATGCACCGGCACTTCCTCGACGCGGAGCTTCTCACGGCGGATGATTGTCAGCAACTCGCTCGCGTAGGCCATCCGATTCTCAGTAAGCTGGATTTTTGAGATAGCCTTGCGATTAAAGGCGCGAAATCCGTTGTGAGCGTCAGAGAGCTTCACTCCGGTCATCAGCAGATTCACGAAGATCGCTCCCCGCAACACCATCCGGCGGACCGGCGGTATTTCGCGGATGTCCTCTTTGCGGTGGAAGCGGGTACCCAGTGTGACATCTGTCCGGCCCGCGATGAGCGGTTCAAGCATTTTCGGTATCTCGCTGGCGTCATGCTGTCCATCGGCATCAAAGTGAACGGCGTATTCCGCTCCTTCGCGGAGGGCATAGGTCATTCCTGTTTGGCGGGCGGCGCCGGTTCCGAGATTGATGGAATGCCGCAAGTAATCAATCGGCAAACCCTGCAAGACCCGTTCCGTATCGTCGGGCGATCCATCATCAATGACAACGACCCGGTATCCTGTAGCCACCAGCGGGACCACGGTCCGGGCGATCACTAGCGCTTCCCGGTACGCGGGAATCAGGACGAAGACAGTTTTTGGATCGATAGTCACCGAGCTATTTCAGAGAACACTCAAAAACCCTCTCACGCACAGGCCGTTCCCAAAGTCGACGAACATGCCTCCGGTCACCCTGCGCTCACCTGAAATAGCAGACCAAGCCCGTAAGTAACAACTGCGACGATGACGCCTACCACAGCCATCTCCAGCCCCGACTTCCACCACGAGCGGACGGTGACGATGCTCTTCGCCGCGCCGACTCCGAAGTGAGCGACGACGGAAAGTACGAAGCTTGCTGCGACTGCCGTCATGCCGCTTAGGAAGAAGAACGGAATGAGCGGGATGAAGGCACCGATCAGCGTCGAGAGTCCGCCGCTTGCAAGCGAGAGAAACGGCGAGGGGAATGACATCTCGGAGAGTCCGAGTTCTTCCGCGCCCATCACTTTCAAGAATTCCTCGGGCTTCTGCGAGAGCTTGTTGGCTAACACGTTCGCTTCTTCTTCGCTGAATCCACGAAGCTGATACATCAGCGAGAGTTCTTCCTTTTCCTCTTCTGGGTTCTCCTCCATCTCCTGCCGCTCGCGGTGCATCTCGCCTTCATAGACTTCGCGCTCCGATTTCGCCGCAAGATAGGCGCTGGATCCCATCGAGACCGCACTGGCAATCATCCCGGCAAAACCGGATATGAGAACGAAATGCGTCGATCCACCGCCCGCTACGTCCGTCGCACCGGCAACGCCGCTGACGATGCCGAAGACCGCGCCAAGCCCATCGTTCGCGCCGTAGATCGCATCGGCTACCCAGCTACCCGACTTCACATGCCACCGCTCGCGGCGTAGGAGGCTATCGAGCCTTGACCTCGTCTCGCCTTGCGGGTGGTGAACGTCGCCACCATACATCGTCCGCAAGACCTTGCCGTGGACCTCTTCCTCTTTTTTGACCTCTTCGATCTCACGAATTAACTCCGTATCGGTCACGCCTTCCATCATCCGAGCATAGCTGCGCTCAGCGGCATCTTCATCGGCTTCCATTCGGCGCAGCACGGTGTCGGTGTCGAGCGATCGAACCAACATGCGTTTGTACCCGAGCGAAATCTTCGAAGGCTCATCGGCTTTCGCGCCGAGTTCTTCGAGCCGCTGCTTCCACCGCGCCGCGTGCTTCTCCTCCTGATCGACTAATTTGTAGAGGACTGCCTTGCGCTTCTCGTCGCGCTCTCGCCCGGCCAGCGCGCGGTATTGCTCCGCCGCCTCGCGCTCGGCGCGGTAGTTCTCCCGAAGGACTCTTATCGTGTGGTCCTCACTCATCGGACGACCACAAACGGCTTCGTGATCGTTTCTGCTCCGGTTTTGAGGATGAGATTGTAGGAGCCAGTGGGAAATGATCTGGTATCTATCGTCAATGCCGAACCATCGTTCTTAATCTCCATAGGTTGAAGTATTGAACCGAGCGAGTTGACCACTCGGAATGAACAATTTGTAAAACGATTCGGGAATTGCACCATTATTCGGTCATTCGCTGGATTGGGAATGAGCAAAATATCCTCATGCCCTCTTTCTCGACTCTGAACTGCTAGTGGGAACAGTCTGGTCCTATAGGATGGTGTTATGCGCCTAAGCCCATCTTTGCTGAAGGCTTGCAGGGAGTAAATGGATATTCGGCGTTCGTACACTGCTCGATAGTGGTTATTTCCGACCGGGCGAAGGGTATCAAGCCAGATCCCCCCTTGCCCATCTCTTGCGAAAGCACGAACCAGCATGATCGAGTCGCTTGGATCGTAGGGATCAGAAAAAACATCAGCATCTAATGTTACAGTGCCACTGACCGCGTCTGTCGAGTCAACTGGCCGATGCACAATCATCGGCCCGGCACTCCATGCATAATCGGCGAAGGGCGTGAGGAAGGAGTAGTCGGCGGCCCAGGTGGTGTACATCGAGCCGCGCATGTTCGGGATCGTGTCCATCGCCAGCCGCCAGGCGCGAATGTTGTTCGTGTTCGGCACGTCGTAATATGGGCTTGTCACCTGCGAGAACCCGTGCTTTGCGAAGAAGTCCAGACTCTTCGACATGAAGCCGCCATTCCAGTTCACGATCGTGATGTCCTTCGGGATCATGTTCCAATCGCCCGAAAGATCGCCATTGACGAGGTAGTAATTGTTGTGGGCATTGTGAAGCGAGTCAAACATATCGCTCCAGACGAACCGCTCGGCAGTGGGCTTCACGACTTTCACAATCGAATCACACTTTACGAGATTATCAGCAAGCAACTCTCCCGGCGTCTTATGCCGTGCGGCACAGGCGGTGTCCCAATTCATCACGCGGACCTCATCGTGCCCCATGAAGAACCGATTCGGCTTGAGAAGATTATTGACG
>JADGPZ010000015.1 GCA_017882165.1 Candidatus Kapaibacterium sp. | reverse complement strand
CATATTTCATACTTCATATTTCATCTGTTCCTTACATTCCCCACTGCACGATCCCTTGCAGGCCATCGACGATGCGGACGGCTTGCTCGGTGGGCATGATAAACTCCGTATGTTGGAATCCGCCGATGACACGCAGCATGGGGGAGAGGCGCAGTCCAAGTCCGATCGTGCCGGAGATGTATGCCCGGAAGTGCATCGTAGTTTCTATCTCAGAGTAGGCAAAGAAGTCCGGCGGATCGAACTGCACCATCATCGGATCCTCTCGCAAGGATTGCATCCGGAACCGGATGAACGGTGCATCGACGAACGGCTCAGTCGGTGCGTTGCCGGTTTGATAGTGTGCGAGGCCGGCCGTCAGCAAGAACATCCCATCTTTGTTGATGTCACTCGTAAAGCCAGCGGAGTAGAGGAGCAGGTGGTGTGCAACATGCAACGCCTGGAGCATGACACCGAGATCGGTTCCATCGAACCGCGTAAGGCGTGTGTAGTCCAGACTGAGGCGTCCGTACTTTCCCATTTGGTATGGGTCGGTCGGCATATTATTTACTGGCGGTGCAAAGGAAAGCTCGATGCGAAGTCCGGGTGGTGGCTGCAAGACCGGGGGGATGCGAACCGTTGGCATCGCGATCCATTCCGAAGCGGGAATCACCGCAGGATGAATGTCCGTGAAAGTTGGTGGCGAAAGAACGGCGAGTGCGGGCACATCGCGTGTTGACTCTTGCGCACGCAATCCGCTCACGCACATGAGTGGCGCGATTAGCAGCCCGATGAACCGGCGTAGTAAGTACTCGTGCATCGTCGTCTTTTCTCGCAGTCCCACAGGCGACCCCGAAACCGCAATGAATGAAACCCGCAACAAGCTACAGACGAGACTTTTCACCGGATGGTTTAGAACTAATACCACTTTTCGCCGTAATCAGTGAAAAATCTTGAGATGCGACAGGGCTGCGAGCAAGTGTGTCGTATTTTTGCACACTATGGGGCACACGCGTCTCATTATGGGACACTCAGCACTGAGGACTCAGCACTTTAGCAACACACATGGCTTTTGACTTTGACGTTATCGTGCTCGGCGGTGGTCCGGGCGGTTATCCGGCAGCTATTCGATCGGCACAGCTTGGGCTCAAGGTTGCGTGTGTGGAGCGCGACCGCCTCGGCGGCATCTGCCTGAATTGGGGCTGCATCCCGACGAAGGCGCTGCTCAAGAACGCCGAGATCTATCACACGATGCAGGTCGCGCCCGAAGAGTGGGGCATCTCATATGACAATCTCCGCGTCGACTTCACGCGCGTCATCAAGCGCTCGCGCGATGTCTCGGACCGCGTCGTCAAAGGCATCGAGTTTCTTTTTCGCAAGAATAAAGTTGAGTCAATCAAAGGCTTCGGCGTACTGACGGGCAAGAACTCGATCGAAGTGACCGGTGCCGATGGAGCAAAGCGAACGGTCACGGCGAAGAACATCGTGCTCGCGACAGGCGCGCGCGCGCGCATGCTTCCCAATCTCAAGCCGGATGGTAAGCAAGTGCTCTCCTCAACGGAAGCAATGATTATGGACCACATTCCGGAATCCATGACGATCATCGGCGCGGGCGCGATCGGAATGGAGTTCGCCTACTTTTACAAGACCTTTGGCACGAAAGTCTCGGTCGTCGAGATGATGCCGAATGTCCTGCCGATCGAAGACACAGAGGTTTCGACGGAGATCGAGAAGATTTACAAGAAGCAAGGCTATCAGCTTTACACGAAGACCAAGGTCAATTCCGTCAAGCTGGAAAAGAAGACCACCAAAGTAGAGATCGAGTCCGCCGACGGCAAGAAGCAGGTGCTGGAAGCCGAGTGCGTGCTGGTTGCGATCGGCGTGCAGGGCAACACGGAAAATATCGGACTTGAGAAGCTTGGCGTGAAGATGACGAAGGGCTTCGTCGATGTCGATGAGTTCATGCGCGTGGTGGGCGCCGCCCCCGGCGCCCAAGTCGATGGCATATACGCTGTTGGCGATGTTGCCGGTCCGCCGTGGCTCGCGCATGTGGCGACGCACGAAGGCATCATCTCCGCCGAGCATATCGCGGGTCACCATCCGCAGCCACTTGATTACGATAACATTCCAGGCTGCACCTATTGCCAGCCACAGGTCGCATCGGTCGGCATGACGGAACGTGCCGCGAAGGAAGCCGGCATCGAGTATAAGATCGGCAAATTCCCATTCACGGCGCTCGGCAAAGCACGTGCGATGGGCGAAACTGAGGGCTTCGTCAAGCTCATCATCGGCACGAAGTACGATGAGATATTAGGCGCGCACATCATTGGCTACGAAGCGGCCGAAATGCTAGAGGAGATTGTCATCGCCCGCGCCCACGGCGCTACGGGCATGTCGCTTACGAAGACGATTCACCCGCACCCAACGTGGTCGGAAGCCGTGATGGAAGCCGCCTCCGTTGCGGAAGGCGAGGCGATCCATTTGTAGGATTGTTGGCTACGCGGGCTACTCTACCACGAGCTTCTTCGAGATGACTTTGCCTTGGCATTCCATTCGGCAAATGTAAATGCCGGGAAGCAGGGTGCTTGCTGGAATTGCGATTTGATGATCGCCACTCGCGAGGGTTTTACTGTCAAGCAAGGTGAGAGTCGTCCGGCCAAGCATATCCTGAACGGTCAGGTGGACATCCGCTTCTCGATCCAGATGAAAGCCGATCATCGTGCCACTCTTGGATGGATTGGGGAGAGGTTCGCTGAGATACAACTCGACGGGACTGGATTCTGCGACTCCAAGCGAGGCGACGATGAATTTCCATGTCGGAGAATACTCACTTACGTGGCCGCCGTTGTTCGCCAGCACGTGCCAGTAGTAGGTCGTGCCATTCCTCAGCTTACTGACCGACTCGATCGTATCAATCTGATTGAAGGTGCTATCAATGATGATATTTGCGAACGAGGTGTCGGTCGCCATTTGCAGCTCGTACATCATTGCGCCGGGGACTAAATGCCAGCGCATCGTTGCTTTGAGAGAAGTGCCGTTGGACGATCCGTCTGCGGGAAGCGCAAGTGTTGGCGTTGGTGTGAGGCTGTCGTTGGAACCGATGCGCGTGATGAACATCGTAATCTTATTGTATGGACGATTGGTCGTCGTATTGCGAGGAGCCATGACGACAGAATCCGCGACGCTCATCCCTTGAATCACATGTCCATAGACAGAGTACTGCCGATCGAGATAGGTTGAATTTGCAACGCAGATAAAATACTGTGACGTCGCGCTGTTGGGATCGGTTGCGCGCGCAGCGGATAGAATCCCGCGACGGTGGGAGACGGCACTGAACTCCGCGTCCACGGGCTGCTGCGATGGGTCGCCATAACCCCATGTCGTGGAATCACCGCTCCTCGAATTCGGATCGCCGCCCTGGATCATGAAGCCCGGAATAACGCGGTGAAACGCTGTGGAATCATAAAAGTGAATGGCGACCAGACTGTCCCAGTTCTCCACAGCCAACGGCGCAATCGCGGGAAACAGTTCGACGATGATTCGGCCCATCACCGTATCGGCGCGGCGAACCTCA
Source organism: Candidatus Kapaibacterium sp. (assembly GCA_017882165.1). GTDB lineage: Bacteria > Bacteroidota > Ignavibacteria > Palsa-1295 > Palsa-1295 > PALSA-1295. Next base: position 30,892 of record JADGPZ010000015.1, on the reverse strand, counting down.
ATCTGATATTGTGGTTTGCCAGTAAATGGACCTTGGGCACTCGATCCTTGGGAAATCCCAAAGATCGCAATACCGATGAAAAATAAACACGTAAGAGACCGGAGTGAAATTCGCATGTTACAAAACCTGCGAACACCGATCACAGTTCACTTCGAAGTTGGCTACATTTTTGCTGGTTGTGCAACGGCTGGCGCGGTGGCGGCTTGTGCCATATCCTTCGCTGCATCTGTGGCAGTGTGGACGCGCTCGATTGCAGCCTCTCGCGCGTGCAGTGCGGCCTGTGAGATCACCAATGATCTCACGCGAGCGCGCTCTTTGAAGTCCGCAAGGCCAGTCTGCACCATGTTCACGCGAGCAAGCCCAAAGAGGCGCAATGTTTGTATGTAATTCCATCCCATATCGAACTCGAACCAGCGCTTCGAGAACTTTGCGCTCGATGGATATTTGTGGTGGTTGTTGTGCAGCTCTTCGCCGGAAAGCAGGAGTCCGAGGGGGATGATGTTCCGGCTCGCGTCTTTGACTTTGTAATTCCGGTAGCCAATCGTGTGGCCGAGACCATTGACGACACCGGCGGCCCAGAACGGAACCCACAAAACTTGTCCGAGCCATATCGCGGGTCCCGCGATGAAGCCAAACAGCAGCACGTTGAGAATGAGAAGTAAAACCGGACCCGTGTACTTATGCGGCTCGAAGATGTGTCGCTCGACCCAATCGTCGGGGCAGCCGGTGGTGTACTGCGCCATTGAGGCAGGATCTTGATACGCCGCGCGATAATACTTCACACCAAAGAACATGATCTGTGCCCAGCCATTCAGGACAGGCGAGTGCGGGTCGCCATCGGTATCGGTAAAGACGTGGTGCTTGCGATGCACCGCGACCCAATGCTTCGTGCTCATGCCAGTGAAGAACCAGAGCCACATTCGCATGGCAAAGCTAATGACTGGATTGAACGTCACACCCGCGTGCGTGATAGAGCGGTGCAAATAGAGCGAGGTACACATGATCGTGATGTGCCCGCAAACAATGATAAACAGCGCGGCGCCCCACCAGGTGTGGGTAATAAAGGATAGGTCCATGAAATGAAAATTTGTAAGGCTCGACGACAATGAAATCCGGGCTTCAACACGCGCCCCAGAAGGGGCCCTTGGGAAGCGTCCTGATAAGAGAAATCCGTGCGGAAAAGTTTGAATAACCTTTGTTCACAATAATTGTTAAGGGCCGCGTTCAAACCACGAAATTTATGTACGGAAAAGTCAAACAAGCATTAGCCGACGAACTCCACGCCATTCGCGAAGCGGGCCTTTACAAGAACGAGCGCGAGATTGAAACGCCACAGGGCGTCGAGATTCGCGTGAAGGGCCGCCCCGGCACGGTTCTCAACTTTTGCGCGAACAACTATCTCGGGCTCTCGTCGCATCCAAAAGTGATCGAGGCGGCGCACCGGACGCTCGATTCGCATGGCTACGGCATGTCCAGTGTCCGCTTTATCTGTGGCACGCAAGATTTGCACAAGGAGCTGGAGCGCGAAGTCTCGCACTTCCTCAAGACCGATGACACCATCCTCTACGTCGCCTGCTTCGATGCGAATGGCGGCATCTTCGAGCCGCTTTTCGGTGAGGATGATGCGATCATTTCCGACGAGCTGAATCACGCTTCGATCATCGATGGTGTCCGTTTGGCAAAGGCCAAGCGATTCCGCTACAAGCACGCGGATATGGCCGATCTCGAACAACAGCTTAAGGATGCCGCGTCCTGCCGCCGTCGCGTGATCGTGACCGATGGCGTCTTCTCGATGGATGGTGACATCGCGAAACTTGCCGAGATTTGCGATCTTGCAGATAAACACGAAGCGCTCGTCATGGTGGACGATTCGCACGCGACCGGATTTGTTGGCAAGACGGGTCGTGGTTCGATCGAGCACTGCGGCGTGATGGGACGTGTCGACATTATCACCTCCACGCTCGGCAAAGCCTTGGGTGGCGCGGCGGGTGGATTCACTTCTGGCCGCCAGGAGATCATCGACATGCTGCGTCAGCGTTCGCGTCCGTATCTTTTCTCGAACACCTTGCCGCCACCGATTGCCGGTGCTGCGCTGCAAGTCCTGCAAATGCTGGAGGAGACGACCGAGTTGCGCGACAAGCTCGAAGCCAACACGACCTACTTCCGCGAGCAGATGACGGCTGCTGGATTCGACATCAAGCCGGGCGTGCATCCCATCGTGCCGATCATGCTCTACGATGCGCCGCTGGCGCAGAAGTTCGCTTCTCGGTTGCAGGACGAAGGCATCTTTGTTACAGGATTCTTCTATCCGGTCGTCGCGAAGGGGCAGGCGCGCATCCGGGTCCAGATTTCGGCCGCGCATGAGCGGGCACATCTTGACAAGGCGATTGCGGCATTTACAAAGATTGGCACTGAGTTGGGATTGCTGAAGGAGGCGGTGGCGGCATAAAACTGCCTATTTCCAATCCACTTGCTGGACTCGGTTTCCATCGCTCGCAAGGAGGATGGCGCCATCGCGATCGGTTCGTCGAACGGTGGTGCCGCAAGCCATCCACCTTTTGACCACGGCTGGTGCGGGATGACCGAAGCGATTGTTGGAGCCGACCGAAATGACGGCATACTTGGCATGTGCGGCCTCGACAAATTCCGGTGATGAATTTGTGACGCTCCCGTGATGAGCGACTTTGACAACATCGCTCGCGAGAAAGCCACCGTAGGCACGTACCATGTCGCGTTCATCGCTCGGCGCAACATCGCTCAGGAAGAGAAAGCTGGTGCGGCCATAGACGAGCTTAAACGCCAATGAAGCATTGTTCGTGTTGAGGCCATAGTTTGCGTGCAGCCCGGCCAGTTCGAAGCGCGTGGGGTGAAGCGTGTAGAGTGTGATGGGCACGTTGGTAGAAGTGTCGAGCTGCAACGTATCGCCCAAGGTGAGCACACGCATTGCTGTCTGCTTTGCGTGCGCGTTGCGTTCAAGTGTGTTGGCGAGGTGTCCGTTGACGCGTTCGCCGCTTGTAAACAATTGCGCGACGCTGGCGTGCTCCAGAATCGTCGGTGCGCCGCCGAAGTGATCGCTGTGCATGTGGCTGATGAATCCGGCCATCATATCGGTACTGTTCTCTGCCCGCAGGAATGGCAGCACAGTTTGTTCCGCTCGTGCCGTGCCGGACAACTCCATTCTGCCAAAATCCACAAGGTAGGAATTGCCGCCCGGCGTTCGGAAGTAAATACAATCGCCCTCGCCAACATCGAAGAAGAGGACTTGTAGCTTGCCACCGTTCGATTCCAGGACCGAGTCCGCGAATGGAACGCGAGGCATCGCGAGCGCGAAATAACATGCGAGGGACATGACGAGGCGAGCGACGAATTGCTTCGGAGTCCACGCTCGCAGTGTGTACACGACCGCAGAGGCAAGGAAGGCGAGGTAAATCCATGTCGGTGCTGCTGCCGCGCGCGAAGCGTGTGGCAAATGGGCGCTGAGTTTGGTAAGCAGCAGAAGCACGTTCGTCATGTAAGTGGCGGCATCGCCATAGAGATGTCCTAAGTATGTCGAGAGCGCGGTGAGTGGAATGAGCAGGAAGCCGAGCGCAGTGATAAGTGCCGATAGAGGAATGGCGGGAAGATTCGCGACAAGCCCGACCAGCGAGATGCGATAAAAATGCGCGGCAATAACAGGATACGATGCAATAGATGCACCAAGACTAAGTGCGGCAGCTTCGACGAATCGGCGAAAATGGCGATTGCGGAGTAGCCGAGATCTCGCCTGTATGTCGTCATCGCTGTTGAGCCCCAACAATCTCCGAATCTGCGGTGCAATCAGGATAAGACCCAACACGGCCGCATACGACAACTGAAAGCTGACATCGAAGAGGTCTGCTGGCCGCAGCAGCAACTCGATCGCTGCGGCGCTTGCAATGATGTTCAACGGGTCGGGCTTGCGTTCGAGCAGGATGGCGAGCAGATACAGTTCGATCATAAAGAGCGCTCGTACAACGCTTGGTTGCCACCCAACAATGGCGCAATATACAAAGACCGCAAGCATAGTGATGACCGTCCGTGGGCGATGCCAATAGATGCCGAAGATCCGAAGAAGTTGCGCGATCACGATAGAAACGATCGCGACATTGAAGCCGCTCACGGCGAGGATATGCGCGACACCGCTCGTGGTGAAATCGTCGAGCGTCTCGCGCGTCATATCGCCGCGATCGCCGAGCACGACGGCCTTGACGAAACCTCGCGATGGCACGTCTCGAATTGCCGTATCGAGTTGCGCGGCGATCCATGCGTGTACTCCCTCCGCCGTCTCCGTGAGGCGCGACCAGATCGAGGGCGTTTGCGACTCCAGTACGTCAATGTCATAGCCGGACCGGACATTGACAATGGCCGACGTCTCTGTTTGTGCTTGCAGCGCGAGGCTCGCGGCATACTCGTGCGGATTCGTCGGGCCGTGAAACGGTTCGAGAGAACCGAAGACGCGAATCGAACTTCCAAGGGGAGGTATCGCAGTCAACCCAATCGCACCTTTTGAAAGACGAACGAGTACGCGATCATGGGCGGCGAGAGCATTTCCGGACGTAATTCTTATCGAGTCCAGTTCGACCGTACACAAATATCCTGATTCTGTTTCGCGGACATCCTGAACACGTCCGGAGATCTCGACAGTCTGTGGTGGAGACGCCACGGATGTGGTTGTGGAAGGGAATCTGGCTGTGACCTGGGAGAGGCGCGAGAGGAATGTCTCCTGGTAGCTTGCGCGATTCGTTGATGCGAGTACGCCGCCGAGCAACACGATTGCTACGATACTTCCACCAAAAAACAATAATTGGGGAGAAGACCCACGATTAAAACGGATCACGATAAGAGCCATCATAAGGCCGATCGCAATCAAAAGCCCCGTGCCTTGAAAAAAGGATGGGGCTAGATTCTGCGCAGCGATTCCTGCGCCGAGTGCAATCGCAGTCAAGAGGGCGGGGCGATGCATTTCAATTACGATATACGAACGACAATTGATGAGATTTGCCATTCCTAATCATTCATTCGCTACTCCGTTGCAATGATGGGTATCTTCGTTTCGATTCCGAGTCTCTGGCTCTTCAGCTCGCACATGTAGAAGCCGCTCGGAATATCGTGGCGATCGAGCCGGATGTTGTATGGTCCAGCGGGGAACTCACCGCTGGCGATGTTGCGAACGACGCGGCCGAGTTCGTCAACAAGTGTTAGCGAGACGTCGGCCGTCTCGGGCATCGAGAAGGAGATCGTTGTGGCAAGTCCAAAAGGATTCGGCGCATTATGGAGGCCAATCTCAGCAGCGGATATTCTTGCAACGCCAGCAGAAGCGCCGCCATTCGGGCTGGTGATGGGATAGAACGTCCAGCTTTGTTCGGCAGGATCGAGGTCGTGCCAATTATATGTGTGACTGTAAATCTTGATCCTTCCCGAAACGGGCTTCGCCAATTGTAGCGCCCACGCTGGATCGCAGGCAAGATGCAGCGTGGATGTCTGGCCGATGTCGAGAAATCCGTTGATCGGGTCAAGCTTCTCGGCAATGTGGATTCCGAACCGGGTGTCGGCGGGATCGTCCGGGATGAAGTCAGCCTCATCAAGGTAAACTTGCTCAGCAAGGACGTTGTGAAGCTGGATCGGATTGTGTCTCGGTGCGATGAGTGGTTGCTGTTGAATGAATACTGCTCGCAAGGGTCTCATCAATGCGCCGGCAGTATAGCCGTAACCGTCCACCCAGCCGAGACCATACGCAACGATCGTGAAGGCCTGGGCAGCCGGAGTCGTCGTGCTCAGACGATGGGAGCCGGCGGTAATCGGAAGTTCCGTCAGCGCAAAGCTTGAGCCGCCGATCATGGTGGAGAGAGGCGCAAAGATTGAGGATGCCAGCGGTGTTCCATCGAACTGGATATTCGACTGTGCAGCCGTGTTTGTTGCAATAATGACCTTCTGAAAATTGAAGGCCGGATCATCGCTCGCGAAGAACGTATAGTCATTGTAGGACTGATCGATAGGAGGAATAACAACCAGGAATGGATCCCCGACTTCATCCGTCTGCCGCAGGGAAGAGTGCGCATACTCCCCAACGAGCACCGGTCCGGTTGCGGTGACAACGATTGGTCCATGAATAAGCGAGTCGGCATAGCGATTTGCCATTAACGTGGTCCACGGCCTTCCGTTGATTGTCACTGCAGTATTATCATTGAGCGCAACGATGCGCATAAGATCGCCCTCTGGGTTCATGTTCCCAGTTGCATCGATCTGAAAGGCGGAGAGCACGAAGTTCCTTCCCCAGACACCGACCGGGGGCAGTTGTTCCGTCAGCGTGTTGCGGCTCAAAACGCCCACGCCACTCAGGAAGCCCGATGGCGTTTCTGTTCGCGCATGGGCGCCGAACACCGCGACGGGGAGCGTCGATGATACGATGGAGCCGGTCAGGTCTTGGCCCGCAACGGAAGCCTGAGTTTGGACCTGAATGCTCTGGCCAGCGGCAAGCGTAACCGAGAACGGTGCGCCGGCCGCTCGGCCGGTCGAGGTTGGCGCTGACGGGGTGATCGTGACAACAGTGTTATCGGAAAAAGCGGCGACGGCAAATTCCGACGGCATGTCTCCTCCAAAGGCATCGATGGAATTGCCGTAACTGATGATTCGGTATTCGGAACCACACGAACGATCCGGCAGTGCCAAAAAGCCGTCCGATGTATTCTGTTTATGGTTCAGCCCATAGCAGGCAATCGGGCTCGATGCGGTGACTTTGACGACCCGATCATCAAGCGTGTCATCAGCGTGATTGATCCATAAGTCAGGCCATGTATCCGTGATTCGCCAGGTCTTGGAAACTCTTGGACCGAGAATGAATACTTGCTTGAGCGATGGATATCGGCGGCTTGTGATCGTAATAGTATCAGTCGGAGCATCAAGGGTCGCGATCTCAATTTCACAAAAGCCATTATCGATTGATGAGCGATCGCGCGCGTCGTTCTGCTCGAAGCAGAGCAGGAATTGGGTGCCCGTGCTCTTGACGGTATCCACCATCGCGCTGCATTGAGCGAAAGCAGTGTTCACTCCAAATAGAGCGACGATGCTCGCTGCGAATACGAAAGTCAATGCCATCGCGATTACGATCGAATGACGCTTCTCTTCACGGTACGTTTTCATACGAGTGGTGATTTGCATTATTGTTCGACCACGTCTATCCTTGGGTACTGTAACACCCGAATACCCAGGCTTCATTCTGTTGCGACGATCGCAATCTTCTCTAAAATACCAAGTTTCTGGCTTCTCAATTCGCAATGGTAGAAGCCATTCGGCAAATCGTGCCGGTCGAGCCGAATGTTGTATGCTCCAGCGGTGAACTCACCGGTGGCGATGTTGCGAACGACACGTCCGAGTTCGTCAACAAGTGTTAGCGAAACGTCGGCCGACTCAGGCATGGAGAAAGAGATCGTCGTGGCAAGCCCGAACGGATTTGGATAATTTCGAAAATTCAGTTGGGATGACATCGTGGGCGATGTCTGCTGCCCATCTCCGCTGACGGCCGCCTGAGAACCGTTGGGGTTAACATTCGGGTAGAACGTCCACGGCTGTTCGGCTGGCTCAAGGTCGTGCCAGTTGAATGTGTGGCTGTAAATCTTAATCCTCCCTGATACGGGCCGTGCTAACTGCGCGTTGCACATGAGATGGAGAGCGGATGACTGGCCAATCTCGAGAAATCCGCTGATGGGGTCAAGCTGCTCGGCGACGTGAATATCGAATCGAGCATCGGATGGATCGTCCGGAATAAAGTCCGCTTCATCCAAATAAACCTGCTCGTTTAGGATATTGTGGAGTTGAATTGGATCCCCCACGATCCGATTCTTTCTCGATGCGATAGTGGGCTGTGCATGGATAAAGAGAGCGCGGAGCGGTTTCATCAGTGCCCCCGCAGTGTAGCCATAGGAAGTAACCGATCCAAGTCCGTAACTGAGAATCGTGAATGCATTCGTAGACTGATTCGTATAAAGCCGGTGCGCTCCAGGCGCCACGCTCAGTTCCAAGATCGCGTATGTTTTCCCGCCAACCGACACAGGCAGCGATGTGAAGAAGGACGCAGGCAAGGTTATGTTATCGAATCGAATACTACTCATCGCGTCCGCGTCGGTGGCGACGATAACTTTTTGCACCGTATAGACTGGATCGTTGCTCGCAAAGAAGGTGTAGTCATTGAAGGATTCGTCGAGCGGCGGGACGATTGCCATGAAGGGGTCGCCGTTGTCCGTTCCACCCGTCGAGGAGGTATGCGCGTATTCTCCCAAAAGTATCGGAGAGGTCGCCGAGACCACCAGAGGGTTGTGAAAGAGAGAGTCGGCAAACCCGTTTGCGTTCAGGGTGACCCATGGATTCCCATTAACAGTGATGACGGTGTTATCCTTGAGCGCAAGGGCGCGCATCAGGTCACCTTCGGCACGAATCGTTGTCGTTGCATCGATCTGGAGCGGGGCGAGTACAAAATTCTTACCCCACACGCCGATAGGTGGAAGTTGTTCGAGCAGCATGTCGCGGCTCGTGCCAGAAATGCCGGAGAAAAAGTGAACGAAGCTGGTCGGAATCTCCGTCCTCGCATTAGAGCCAAACACCGCCACCGGCTCCGTAGCCGAAACGATGGAGCCCGTGAGGTCTTGACCGACAATGGTCCCGTCGGTCTGAACTTGGATGCATTGTCCCGCGTCAAGTGTGACAGTGAAGGGAGCTCCGGCGGGATGGCCCGTAGCTGTCGGAGCAGCCGGTGTGATGGTGACAGTCGTGTTCGGCAAAAACGCAGCCACGGCGAATTGCGATGGCATCATGAGCCCGCCAGCATTACTGAAATCCGAATTGCCATAGCTCATGATTCGATACTCCGTCCCGCAGGAGCTAACGGGCAGCGCGAGAAATCCATCGGCTGTCGCTTCTTTGCGGTTTTGCCCGTAACAAATGATGGGGCTTGTGGCCGTGACCTTCACGACGCGATCATCGATGGTGTCCGCACTATTGATCCACAAGTCGGGCCAGATGTCCGAAATGCGCCAAGTTACTGTGTCACGCGGACCAAGGACGAAGACTTGATGAAGAGTAGGGTATCGACGGCTCGTAATCGTGATCGTGGTTAGCGGAGCGTCGAGTGTCGCGATATCGATTTCGCAGTATTCAATACTCTGGTCGAATCGGGCGATGTCGGAATTTCGTTCAAAACAAAGGAGGAATTCGGTCCCGGCGTTGCTCGGAGGCGGCCCCATGAGCGTACACTGCGCTCTGCCATAGCGGCTCCCGAGGAAAGTGATTGCGGCGGCAATGAGAACCCGCACCCCGAGCGAAAAGACTGCGGAAAAACGAGATGGCTTTGCTGCGCGTGCTGGCATACGATGGTTGACTTGCATGATAATTCGACCTATGTGGGTGACCGTTCACCCATATCTACTGTAAATATACAACACATTTTGGCTGTGTGCATGAGAGTCGCTATTTTTCGTCCCCGGGCTCGCGCTCCCGCTCGCGTTCCAGGAGCAGGGTAACGGGTCCGTCATTGACTAATTCGAGTTGCATGTGTGCCTGGAAAACGCCTGCTGCCACACGCTCGGCGCCGAGTTCGGCGCGGAGCAGATCCAGAAATTCGTCATAGAGTGTCATCGCGGTTTCGGGCCGCGCGGCGGCCATGAAACTTGGCCGGTTCCCCTTGCGGCAGTCACCATACAACGTAAACTGACTTATCACAAGGATGTGCCCATCCATCTCGCGTAGCGACCGGTTCATTTTTCCTTCAGCATCCCCAAAAACTCGAAGCTCTGGCAGCTTGTGGGTCATCCATTCGATTTCTTGCGCCGTGTCGCCCTCACGAAATCCCACGAGCGCGACCATGCCTTCTCGGATACTTCCGGCAACCTGGCCATCAACGGTGACACTCGCGCGTCGGACCCTCTGTATAAGAACTCGCATGAAAAGCATTTGTTACAGGCAGAGACACGGATTCGTTTCGGTTGCGGATCATAATGCTGAGTACCAGCAGCAACGTCGCCCTGCGCAGCACAAGGCTCAGCGTGGGCGCTGCCAGTGGAACCTGAGTGATTCCTGGGCGCTTAGCTGTGTTTCTTCTATGATCTGAGCGAGGAATTGACCGGCTTTGCTCCGGGTGGGTGACCGCCAATTGGCGACCGCCAAGACTGCTTGCGTTTCTTATATCCATACGTTCGTATTCGACTTTTCATGCGCCTTCTAAGTCCGGCAGTACTAATGGGACTGACGATCGGTATTCTTGCGATCCCGAGAAATGCCCGATCTCAATGGGTTTCGGATTCCACGACGAACACTCCCGTCTGTGCTTTAGCCGGGATTCAGGACTCTCCTGCTGCCTGCTCGGATGGTTCTGAAGGAGCGATCGTCGCATGGGAAGATGCGCGTGGTGGCAGCGGCTTCAAAGTCTACGCGCAGCGCCTCGATGCGACGGGCAAGCCGCTCTGGCAAAAGAATGGAGTTGCGCTGGCTCCTGCCGGAGGCATATCTCAGCGGTATCCGGTCATTGCCTCCGATGGACAGGGTGGAGCCTATGTGGTATGGCAAGACTGGCGCAACAGTGCATCGCTCGGCATCGATCTTTACGCACAGCACATCACGAAAGACGGCGTCCGCGCCTGGGACACGTTGGGTCAGGCGGTCATCACGCAGACCGCCGACCAGACCAATCCGGTCATCACGGCGGATGGGTTCGGGAATGCCTATGTCGTATGGGAAGATAACAACACGCTGGTGCAGTCTCAGCCGGATCTGGGAATGAACCGCCTCTCCCCGAACAGTGTGGCATGGGGCTCGACGGGTGTTATCCTCACGAATGAATCGAGCAAGCAGCGGCGGCCTTCCATTTGCGAGGATGGCACCCACGGTTTTTATATCGCATGGGATAACGATCATACCACTCCCAGTTCGATCACCGCGCAGCATGTCGATTCGCTGGGACATTCACTCTGGACCACACCATACGGGATCACGATCTACCAAGGTGCATCGAGCCAGCCAACGCAGCCGAACGCCAAGAACGTGAATATCCGGCGTGATGGGAATCAGTTGCTGCTGGCTTGGGAGGTGACAAATCCCAGCAACCTCGCCGATGGTCAGGATGTCTACGCAAACCGGCTCCTGAGCAATGCCACGAAAGTGTATTATTCGGCACTTCAGATGACGAATAATTATCAGGGAAACGAAACCACCCCTCTGGTCTTTTCCGACGACTCCGTTGAAAGTGGCAGTTGGCCTTATGCTGGCTTGTACGTCGTGTTCCAGTCGAGCTTTCTTGGACCCCATCTTGGAATGGTCCGAATGTTTGCCGATGGTGTCGCGCAGATTCCGCCACTGAACGGGGCGATCGCTCAGGTTTCAAGTAACGCGTATGGGATGAATGGTTTTCGGGCCGTCCCGTGTCCGCCCGGCAGTGCGCTCGTCGTCTGGAACGACGCCCGTCTGGATTCCTGCATCTTCGCGCAGCGCGTGGACCGGCTGACCAAGCATTACTTCCCTTCGGCGACGAACTACTGGGGACTTCCAATTTGTGCCCGCTCGAGCAGCAAGGCCACCCAGGTGACGCTTGCGCCACGCACCAATGGTGGCATCGCGGCCTGGACCGACTACCGCAACGGCAATGCCGACATCTATGCGCAACTGATCTTCAAGGATGGTTCGCTGCCCATCGAGCTTTCTTCGTTCAACGTGATCTCTCCTCGTTCAGGCGAGGTCGATCTCTCCTGGGAAACCGCAAGCGAAGCTTCCTGCGCCGGATTCGAGATTCAGCGTCGGCCAATCGTGAACAGTGCGGACAATACCTGGACCTTCATCGCGGACTATGCTACGAACGGCTCGCTCTGTGGCGCAGGAACATCCAACCAGTCGAGACACTATGCCTATGTCGATCGGTCCGCCGGATCAGGCGTATTTGAATATCGACTGATCGACATTTCTCTCAGTGGAGAGAAGCACAACCACGAAGCGAAGCTGGTGTCGATCACAGAAGGGTCGGCGGTCGGCGGGTTTGCGTTTGGCCGATGCACACCGAATCCGGTGCAGGATGGAACATCGCTCCCGATCACGCTTCCCACTGCGGCCGTGCTCGATCTGACCATCAGCGACATGGCGGGCCGCATAGTGGCGCATCCCATTGCGGGAGCGCTCTTCGCGGCTGGTGATCATGCACTTACGCTCCCTCAAAGTCAGCTCCCTTCGACCAGTGGCATGTATCTCGCCTCGCTCGTGGCATACGACCCCACGACGGGCGGCATGATCTGGCACACGCCCAGACCTCTGATGATCGCGGTCATTCGATAGAAGTCAGTTGCGAGTAATGATGAGCGAGTAACAAGTTTGGGAATACTCGTTACTCATAACTCGTTACTCATCCACTATTATGAATATCAAAGAACTCGCCGAGAAGATCGGCGCAACCGCGATCGAAGGCGCGAGCGGCGATGAAGAGATCACATGCGTGACCGGAATCGAAGATGGCGCGCCCGGGGCCGTGACCTTCGTCGGAAATGCCATCTACGAGCGATTCCTCGCGACCACACAGGCCACCGCAGTCATCGTCAGCGAACATCAGAGTTTACCGGCTCAACATCCCGCCATCCTCCGCGCGAAGAGTCCATACGAAGCCTTCGCTCGCGCCCTCGAAATTTTTAGCGCCACCAGCCAGCGCGTGGTGGGCGGCGACTCTGCCGCCCACCCGGGAAGCATCCATCCCACCGCCATCATCGACCCATCCGCACAAATTCACCCAACGGCACAGATCGGAACCCATGTTTCGGTCGGTGCCAACGTGAAGATCGGAGCGATGACCGCGCTCCGTCACGGCGCGTTCGTCGGGCCGGACACCCAGATCGGCGAGCACTGCGTGATCCATCCGAACGCCGTCATCTACGACCGGACCCAGATCGGGGACCGCGTGGTCATCGGAGCCGGGAGCGTCATCGGATTCGATGGATTTGGGTATGTTCCAATGGCAGACGGTTCCTATCGCAAAATTCCTCAGATCGGAATTGTCGTTTTGGAGGATGATGTCGAGATCGGAGCCAACACGACCATCGACCGCGCCACCGTCGCGCAGACGCGTGTCGGGAAGGGCGTCAAGATCGATAACCTCGTTCAGATCGGGCACAACGTCGAAGTCGGAGAGCATACCGTGATGGCCGCACAGGCCGGGGTTTCCGGCTCGACAAAGATCGGGCGCTTCAATATGCTCGCCGGACAAGCGGGGATCACCGGACACATTCAGACCGCTGACCGCGTCACCATCTCCGCGCAGGCCGGGCTTTCCAAGAGCGTCACAGAACCCGGCATTTACATGGGTTCGCCCGCAAGCCCGGGCCGCGAAGCCTTGAAGCGGGAGGGACGCGTCCGCGCACTCCCAGAACTCCTCGAGAGGGTAACGAAACTTGAAGAGAAGCTTCAGGGAATGCTAACACAATAATTTCAAAAGTGCTAACAAGAGTATTAGGCACTCCTGCACTTTAGCATCCGCCACGGCGGACACTTTGTCAGTGGATAATCCAGAACTCACCAGTTATCTCGCACTTCACCTGGCGAGCGGTATTGGCTCCCGTCGGCTCCTTGCGCTGCATGAGTATTTTGGCAGCGCCGAACGTGCTCTACACGCACGGCCTGACCAATGGATGCAAGTTCCGGGTTTCGGAAAGGGAGTTGCCGACGGTTTGCTGGCTTCGCGGGACAAGGCGCTCGAACAAGCCGCAAAGCAGATCGAGCGGTTGCCGGCCGATGCTTCAATCGTTACTTACTACGATGAAGCGTATCCGGCAAGACTCAAATCCATTTACGCGCCGCCATCGCTTTTGTTTGTGCGTGGAAATATTGAGCTGCTCCGCGAAGAAAGAATGATCGCCCTCGTCGGCTCCCGGAAGACGAGCGACTACGGTCGCCGCGCCGCCCGCGAACTCGCCGAAGGCATGGCTCGTGAACGGGTGCTTGTTGTCAGCGGCTTTGCGAAGGGAATCGACACGCAGGCGCATGAAGCGGCATTTGAAGCCGGCGGAAGGACCATCGCCGTGCTCGGCTCTGGTGTTGACGTGATTTATCCTGCGCCGAATAAGAAGTTTGCAAGCGATCTCATCGAAAGTGGCCGCGGACTGATCGCGAGTGAACTGCCGCTTGGCGCCAGTCCCGACGCGCGGAATTTCCCGTGGCGCAACCGAATTGTCAGCGGGATGGCCCGTGCGACCGTTGTCGTTGAAAGCGAGTTCGATGGAGGTTCGATGATTACCGCCTCGCTCGCTCACAACGAGAAGCGCGATGTCTTCGCGCTGCCCGGCGATATTTACCGCCCGTCGAGCGGCGGGCCGAACCGCCTGATCCGTGAATCGCGTGCGAGAATCGCAACGAGCGCGGAGCAGATACTTTCCGAGCTGGGGTGGTCGAGCCAATCTCCGAAACAAGAGAAGAAGAAGCCGCTCGATCGGAATGGTCTCTCGATCTTTGAAGCGAAAATCGTGGACGTTCTGGAAGCTGCCGGCGGACCGCTCGTGATCGATCAGATTGCCGAGCGCTCTGGCTTCGACGTGCAGGACCTCTTCGTGCAGCTCTTCACGCTCGAAATGAAGAACTTCGTTCGCCCCATGGCGGGGAAGCAGTATACATTGTCGGCATAAATCCGCGTGGTGGGCGCCCACTGCGGCGCCCAGAGCGAGGACGCTGGCGGGACTTTTTGTAGGCTTGCCGAGCTTTACTCGCATCCATGATTTCAGATAAAGCTATGCTTTGTGGAGACTGTCGCGCGATTGCGCTCGCACCGTGGGCGCTATCCTTGCTGCTGTTTTGCGTCTCGTTCACGGCGAACGGCCAATCTATTACTGGCAGCGGTGTAAAGCCACCGCTGCTAACAGCACCGAGTCCGAGCGCCCCGCCGCTAATCGTTGCCGATAAGTCCGCGACACATTCTGCGTGGAGTTTTCTCTCGCTGGGCGCAACGCATACGGATGCGTTCTTGCGGGAGCACCCGACGTATGACGGTCGTGGTGTGATCGTCCTGATCTTCGATACGGGCGTCGATCCGGGCGTGCCGGGACTCTTAACGACGAGCGAAGGTCATCGGAAAGTAATTGATGTTCGCGATTTCACCGGCACGGGCGATGTCCCTTTTGCGGAGGCCATTCGCGATGGAGATGTGCTGCGGCTGAATCAAGGGTCGTCCATATTGCTGAAGGGCTTACATACGCTCTCTTCGCAGCCGGTTGACGGCCAGTATTATTACGGCGTGTTGCTGGAGAAGCGGTTTCGGAATGGATTAGGCGATCTGAATTTCAACGGCAGAGGTAACGATCGTTTCGGCGTGCTCGTATTTCAGGACCAACCCGGTCATTGGGTCGCCTATGTGGATTCGGATGGCGATGGCGATCTCAGCGGCGAGAAGCAGCTCACCAATTACCACGAGCGGTTCGACACGTTCGAATTTCACTCGACCGATTCGGCTGCATCCAGCGGCAAGCATCTGACGGGCGCGGTGAATATCGATACCGCGCGAAAAATCGTTTCGGTCTATTTCGATGATGGGAGCCATGGGACGCATGTGGCCGGTATCGCGGCAGGTCACGACATCGATAACGAGCCGGGGTTCAACGGCGTCGCGCCCGGCGCGGAAGTGATCGCGTGCAAGTTCGCGGATAACAATGCGGGCGGCGTCACCGTCAGCAGTTCGATGCAGCACGCATTCGAGTTCGCGGCGGAATTGGCGAAATCCCAACCAAAACCAGTCGTTGTCAACATGAGTTTTGGGATCGGCAACGAGTTGGAGGGAGGCAGCGTGATGGACCGGTGGCTCGACAGTTTACTCACCGCGATGCCGAATCTGACGGTGTGCGTCTCGGCTGGCAATGAAGGTCCGGGGCTTTCGAGCATTGGTCTGCCCGGTTCGGCCAACCGGGTGATTGCCAGTGGCGCGGCGCTGCCGGATGATGCCGCGCGAGATCTTTATAGTATCTACCTCAATCATCCGGTCGTTTTCGATTTCTCTTCTCGCGGCGGAGAACTTGCAAAGCCGGACCTTGTCTCGCCGGGTACGGCGGTCAGCACCGTGCCTGACTACGTCGGTGGCGACCGGTACAACGGGACGAGCATGTCCTCGCCCTATACCGCAGGCTGTGCGGCGGTGCTGCTCTCGGCGATGAAACAGGCTTTTCCAGACTGGCAGACGAATGCGTTCGAGATCAAACGTGCGATGATGCTCTCGGCGAAGCACATCGAAGGCGCAACACCGCTCGATGAAGGGTATGGCATGATTGACGTGCCGGCGGCATTCGAACTGCTCTCGCGCTGGCAACGGCGGACCGCCGCAAGCGGTGGAATTATACCACTTCCGGTACGTGTGCAAGCAGCGACTTCATCGGCGGTCAAGATGGGCACGGCGGCCTACTTCCGCGCAGGAAATTTCCCAACGGATGGCGAGCGCGAGAGCTTTACCGTTCAACCGGAGGAGCCGAGCACCGCCAGCGTGAGGCAGCGCGCGCTCGGGATGGACGCGTACGATCTTGTGAGTGATGCAACGTGGATGATGCCCGTCGAGTCGAGCGTGTATCGGCGGGGATCGGGCGCGATGACAGTCGATGTCCGGTACAACGCGAAGCTATTGCAGAAGCCGGGTCTTTATTCGGGCAGAATCTGGGGCTACGAGAAGGGACACGAACACGCACGATCCGAGTCGAGATTTGAACTCTGGAATACGATTGCTATCCCATACACGTTTAGCGATGAGAATCAATATCGTGTGAGTCTGCGAGACATCAAGATTGCGCCTGGCGGAAGCGGATCAGGCGTCGAGCGGGAGTTCTTTGCGATTCCGCCGGGGATAAAATCGGCAAAGATCACGCTGTCCACGCGAGACTTGAAGAATGGTTGCACGGGCCGCATGTTCGATAACGAAGGGCACGAGTTCTCTGGCATTTCGATCCATCGTGGTGGTGCGCAGCGTTCGGTGACGCAGTTCTTGAGTGGCCGCGATCTGACGCAGGGTATCTGGGAGCTTGACCTCTCCCGCACGATGGCTTCCGAAGATGAGCAGGGTATGACGGTCGATCTCACAATCGAACTGCAACCACTGGATATTACCATTCATACCGATCTCGATCAGAACAGGAAGCCTGTGGTTCGCGCGGTTGTTTCAAACTCCTGCGAGAGAAGTTTTGGAGCACAGCCGGGAGCGATGGTACTCGGCTACGAGCGAACGATCGACACGGTGATCGTTGCGAGCGACGGTGAGATCACCGGCCAGCGACTACGCTTGGCTGATCTCTTTACGCTTCCCTTCGCCGCAGGACCTGACGAGCGGGCTGTCGTCTTCGATATTTCCATGCCAGCGGATGACTGGAATCTGTTTACAGATATTGCATGCCAAGTCTTGCGGCCAGATTCAAGTGCGATTTACAATTCAGCATTCGACTATCGGCAGAAGATCGTCCCTGTCACCTTCACAGGTAAGGGCGCAGTGAGCCATGAAGAGGACATGGATGATGGCCAGTCAGCAGAGGAAGGAGATTCGTCAGCCGGAGCAGATCATAGCGCACAGCCAATGCGTAGCATGGCCGAGGGTTCCCCCTATCTCCTGTACATTCGCGGCGGACTGGCGTTGCCCGACCGCGCGTATCGCTGGCACTTGCGAATTCGCGAATTCCGGTACCTGAAAGCAGAGCAATATCTCACTCCCTCGTCCGAAGGACATTCATCGACGCAGTTTCGGCTCGCGCCGTTTGAGACGGAAGAGCTGCAACTCACGTCGACCAAGCCACTTCCGGAGTTGCCGGCGGGTTACCGCCCGTTCGGACAACTCGAATTCAGGAAGAGCGAGCAGGATGTAGTTACGATTCCGATCGAGTGGTGACTATCACGGCTATTTCGATAGAATCAGCGTTCCGGTGGGTGCGCTCGCGCTCCAGACGTTACTGAACTGGATCGTGTCGCCGAAGCTGATGAACCGCCGGAGTTGCAATGAAAGGATTTCGATGGGCGAGGGTGTGTGCGGCTTGGGGCCGTTGAAGCTAATCATCGGTTCGAGAGTCACAACGATCCTCGCGCCGCCATCGGTGAGCGGCGCAGGATTGTAGCCGCCGGGGAAAGGGTAGGAGGCGTTCGTTGCATTCGAATCCGGGCCGTTTGAGTTGCTGAAATACCCATACAAGAACTGATGCGGCGGGAAGAAACTGCTATCCAGGACCCACAGTCCATAGATCCAGCCAGCCGGTGCGTGAGGAAGGCCAGTGATGCTCGTCGTCGGCGTGCCGGTGGCCGCCATGTGCATCAGATAGAATTCATTCCGAGCGCGTTTCGTGTCGCTTGAACGAGTTGTGAAGAGTGCGGAACCTGCGGCAAGAGAATAATCACCGAAGATGCTGGAGTCGGCAGTCGATAGAATTCCCGTATCACGGAGCACTTTCACGTCAATCAGAATACTCGATGGCGTGCTCGGAATAGTGAGTGGCTCGATCGACAGGAGCGCGCGGTCGACGGAGTCGGCTACAATCGATGGTGGAAGCGACCCGCTGAATATGAGCTCGTCACCCGCCTTTCCGAGCTGCCAAGACTTTTGGGCAAGCGCGATCCATGCTGTGTCAGGGCCCGCGCCCACGCGCTTTGCTCGTAGCCAGAGCACGTATTGCTCGTACGACATGTCGATAGGCCGGAGGTTCTGAACGGTGAGGCGGTACTTGAGCGCGGGTGTAGGAGGTGCTTCCACTGGTGGCGGCGTGTTCGATGCAGAGCATCCAAAGAGTGTTGCCGCAAGCGTGGCCGCGAGCCATAGCAATACCAAAGACCAGGATAGGCGCATACCTGTTAAACAACGCGAATCACTCAATACTCGTTGCTTCCGACGCATTCCTTTTGATTCATTGCGGATCGCGGGCACAAAACCAGCGCCCGGGAGGATTAGGTGCTTAATGTACTTTCGAGCGATTGCACTATCTTTCATACTCCTCTTCACAAGCTCAACCGCAATTGGGCAGCCGGGTCACGGCATCGAGAAACGCCGGAGTGCTGCCAGCCGAGACGCGGCAAGGATCGGGCTCCAATCGGTCCAGGGCAATGCGCTCTTTACCATCAAGAACGTGGACATCACGCATTTTCCCGAGTTGGGCGTGATCTTTTCGGCCGTCAACCCTCGGAGTGAGTTTATCCGCACGCTCCGCAAGGAGGACATGATTGTCGTTGAAAATGGCGAGCAGCGGCCGATCCTCTCGCTCGACCTTGTCAGCGGCGAGAACCGCGTGCCGATTGACATTGTCTTCGTGATCGATCAGACGGCTTCGATGGGAGATGTGATCGATAACGTCAAAGACAACCTGGACCGCTTCGCCGAGTTACTCCGGGAGCATGGATTCGACTTCCGACTGGGGCTCATCCGCTTTAGCGACATCATCGAATGGATCAGTCCGACCACGACCGATGATGTGAGTGAATTCGAGAAGTGGGTCGGTGTGATCCATGCCGAAGGCGGCGGCGATCCGAAGGAGAATGCGCTCGAAGGCCTGCACGCCATCGACAAGATGCCACTCCGGCCGATCGCGCTCCGGTTGGCGGTGCTGATTACAGACGCGCAGTGCCACCTGCAAGGCGAGCAGGGCGATGGAACGACCGATTTTACACTGAAGTCCATGGGCGATTGGCTCTACGAGCGCGAAGTGCGGCTGCTCACGGTCACGCCGCCCGAGTATCCCGAGTACCACGACATGGCCGGGCTGACAGAAGGTGCAAGCTTCGATCTTGGGCAATCGTTCGCAACAACGATTGCGGACATGGCGAGCAGCATCACAAGCCTTTATGCGTTGCGCTACCTATCGCAGTCCACACTTGCGCCGGACTCGGTGCGGATTGACCTGCTACGCGCCGAGGACCATTCGCCTCTGGCCACCCGCAAGTTGCTGGCCATGGAGCCGGGCCGGCGATTTGTATTCGAAGATTTGCAGTTCGCTCCGAACCAGACACAGTTGGTGAACGAGTTTATTCCTGAGCTGGAGCGCGTCGTCCGGCTCATGCACGTCAGGGCTTCGATGCGCATTCGGATCGAGGGACACGCGGATTCAACGGGAGTGCAGGATCTAAATTGGAAGCTTTCCGGCGAGCGAGCGGTCGCGGTCAAGCGGTATCTGATGCAAAGCGGCATCGCGCCGGACCGGATCGAGACGCTCGGCTATGGCTCGACCCGGCCGATCGGCTCCAATGCAAACGAAGCCGGACGAAGGCTGAATCGCAGGATCGAGTTTCTGATCTTATCGAAATAATTTATCAGTAATGAGTAACGAGCAATTCTTCTCGTTACTCGTTACTCGTTACTCGTGAGACACCCAAGCAATCAATACGTCACGCCGGAAGTGATCCTGAATGGCTACCATCAGGGTCTCTTTCCCATGGCGCTGGAGGGTGGAGAGATCGGCTTCTATGCTTACCAGGCTCGCGGTATCATGCCGCTCGACGAGCGGTTTACGGTCCGCCGATCGCTCAGGCAAATCCTAAAGCGAGGGGACTACAAGGTAACATTCGACACTGCGCCGCGCGAAGTGTTGAATGCGTGCTCACGGTTCGGAGTGCTGCCAGCCTACGAACTCTGGCTTTCGGATGAACTCATCGATCATTACCTCACGCTCTTCGATCAGGGGCACGTCCACACCGTCGAAGTATGGCGAAGCGGAGAGCTGGCCGGTGGTCTGTATGGGCTAACATTCGGCGGGGCGTTCTGCGGCGAGTCGATGTTCTCGCGGCAGCCGTATGCTTCGCAAATCGCGCTCGTGCATTTGGTGGAACACCTGCGCGCACGTGGCTTCGAGCTTTTGGATGCGCAAGCGCCAAGCCCGCACTTGAAACAGTTCGGATTGTACGAGTGCGGGCAGGCGGAGTATCTTGAAGCCTTTCAGAAGGCGGCATCGATCCAGACCACCTTCTGAGCGCGACAGCTTACCAGATTTCCTCGACGGATTACCAGGTTCCGATGATGGCGGCGGCGAGCGCGCAGCCGATCATGGTGTAACCGGTATCGATCATCCAGAGCAATCTCGATTTGTTGTGCCAGTTGTAGTTGATCCAGAGCGAACCACCGGAAACGCCGAGCGCCGCGACGGCCGCGATCTCCATCGAGCGGACACAACCACCGCCATGGGCGTAATTCAACAGCATCGCGATCGCGAGCGCGGAGAGAAGATTGCCCATGAAGCTCTTCAGCATCATCTTCATCATCGCGGCGCCCTTCGGCGGGTTATCCATGCTGATCCCGGATTCGCGCGCCCACAGCTTGCGAAAGAGAACCTGATACCACAGCGAGCCAAAAAAGAAATACGCGAGCGCTGCAACAAGGACTGCCAACACGTTGATGTTTGCCATTGTGAGATTTCGTTTGAAGTGAATCGAACAGAGTGAGATCAGCCAAGCGTGGTCGCTGGCCGGTGATCTCACACGGAACAGTGGCAAACTTACGAAATGCCAGGGGCAAAGTCAAGGGGATGGATATTTGCCGACTCTCTCTTTGTCATTCCCGCAAAAGCGGGAATCCAGGCCCCGAAGCACACCGAGACTCGAACCTGCATCCCCGCCCCCGATCAGGTCGAGGGCAGGCATTTCGCGGGGAGGACAACCGAAGCGGTATTTATCGCTGGATCACGATTCGCCGCATCGCGTGGCCGTCCTTCGCGGATACTCTCAGGTAATAGACGCCATCGCTCACGCCAGAGACATCCAGCTGCACGACCCCTTCCGCCGCGAGAGGGGCCGGTGGGAGGGATACCGTGCGACCTAAAACATCGAGCAGAAGGACTTGCAGCGCAGGGTCGATGGCTCCGGAAATAAGCAGCTCGATCTCATTCTGCGCTGGATTCGGCGAAACCGTAAGCGCCATCGGGGTCGGCGCTGTTCGCGCGACGCTTGCTGGCGGTGCAGTCACGAACGCTGTGAGTTTGCCAGTTCGAATTCCTTTCTCACCCAGCCCAATAATTGCGCGGCTAAGCGCGTGCCATTTCACTTCGTACGGTCCGGTGCCGGAGAGGCGTTGCGTCTGGAATTGGAATTGCACGGTGTCAGTGCCGTTGAGTGGGATCGAAAATTTCGGTGGCGCGACGTGCCCAGTCTGGTTTGGTTGAATCTGAAAATTCCACGGATTGTCTAACCAGATCGAATCGATTTGGATCGGGTCGAACGTCGATCGATTGATGATGAAGGCAGAACCGAAGACGGTATCGCCGAGCATCGTTGTGCCGAAATCGTGATCCGTGATAATGAAATCAGTCAACCCCCCATGCCCGGTATCCCCACCGCCGATAATGATGGAGCCGTAAAGAATGGAGAGCATCGGCCCACACGCCGAAGTCAATTCCAGCGTATCGGTCATTTGTTGGGACGTGAACGGGCGGTAACAGAGCTTGATGAGTCGCGACTCGCCTTGCGCGAGTGGAGTCGTTACTGCGCTGTCGATCGAAAAGCCTTGATTGCCTCGTGCAAGTTTCAATCCCGTAAACGAGAACGATCCAACGCCAGTATTGAGGATCGTATCGTAGCTGTAAGTGCATGTTGAGGTATCCCCCGAGCGGAAGGACTGGCGAAACGGTCCGATCCGTCCTGCTGATGTCGGTGTGTAGGTTGTTCGTATCGTTGTCCAGTTGCCGGCCAGATCATAGACGCTAATTCGAAGCAATGCGCTTTTTGAAGGATCAATGACGATCGCATCATAGTATAGCACGCTATCGCCTGCTACCCAAAGTGGGTCGATCGTACACGTGATGTTTAGAGCGGTGTCAACGGTTGGTCGTGTCAGTTTGGATGCGGTCTTTCCGGTATCGCTCACCGTTACATGGATTGACTGACATGCGCTCGCACCGACAACTGCGATTGGCGGAATGGAATCCTGAATAGCACTCAGTTTAGAAGCATTTCCAATGGAGCCTGCCCACGAGTATGACTCATCATAGCCGTACCCATAGCAGTAGACTCCTACACCCCAATCGGACGTCACGGTGTGCGCACCGGCTGCGACCTTTGCTGCTCGATAACCAACATAATTACCATCAAGGACGATACTCGGTGATGTGAGATGAGCGCCATCGAGCATCACATTCTTATCGCCCACTTTTGCAACGATATTCACATAATTCGCGAATGGCGTCTGTTTGCCGGTTGCTGTTGCCGTCTGGAAGAGGACGCTCTTGGTGAATTGCTCGATGGGTGGCAGTACGACTTCGGACGGATCGCCCGAGCCTGGGGCGTTATCAGGATAAGTACTGCTGTTCATGTATTGCACGAGCAGGAAGGCGGTATCGGAAGTCCACCTGCTTGCCTGATTGATGTCGTTCCGCCAATAATAGTCGTACTTGCCCGATGCCAAAAAATGGACCTCGTCTTGCTGACGATCGCTATCATAACGCCGGATAATCTGTCCGGGCTTGGTCGCAATGACGAGGAACGTACTTGCATTGTGCGATTGTGGCATGCCGACCGGCTGATAGAATGGTACGCTGTAATACGTTTTGCCCCATGATGAAATCGGGGGCAGCATGTGGCAGACGTGATCGCAGTAGGGGAAATCGCATGGGATGTTGGGGCACTGCGAACCGCCGATCACACCGACGGAATAATTCGAAGTGATAACCGTACCTGTGACATCGGTGTTGTCGCAATCTTGCGTACATGTCGTTTTGAATTGAACCGCATCGCCTCGATTCAAGATGATTGTAAATGGTATCCCTATGGAGGCAAACAAGCAACTGCAGCATGCGCTGTTTGTAGACTCCACTCGAAAATCGGTCGATGGAGTGATCGTCACGTACGTGTTGTCATGGCTCGCGACGATTGAAAATTCAGATGGGATGTCGTACACATAACTTCCAGAGCTCTCAAAGAGAGCACTATACCCTGCCACGACATACTCGGTCCCCCAGCTCATGGTTGGAATGATGTACGTTCCATCGGATGTGTAGGGATTGTGAGACATGACATGGCATGTCAGCGGGACGTTCGACCAGACGTGGATTCCTTTGTTTTCAACTTTCCCGCTCGAACGGACGATCCAGCTGAGTGGAATGAGGACCGTTGTGTCACGAAGTGGCAGGACTCTGAAGCCATACGACGCACCACTCGAACCGAGTTGAACGTTCACAAACCCGGTATCCGGTGAAGTAACGTAGAGGAGATAGTATGACCCGCTGGTTGTATCGTTACCATACGACTCAATCGGCGCGAACCAGAAATCCTGCCCGAGCGCCTGCTCGGCGAGTGCCGTTCCACCGATCCCACGGAATTGCTGAACCGTGGTCGTAAATCCGCCTTGCGCGAAACCCGGGCGAGCGGAAAAAACCAAAATGGACAAAATACCAGCGATCAGGACTGAGGTCTTCAAATGCTTCATGACTATTACTCCTACGTTTAAAACGCTCGAGATCCCCTCTGGTTACAAAACTATTTTCAAATCGCCGATTCCGGGCCAGTTGCGGCATGTGTTCATGAACAAATTGGGAGCGGCCCCGCCGAGACCCTCCCCCGGCGGGTGGCGGGCGGGTTCGCGTGCAACCAAAACCACACGCGGGCTGAGCGGCGGGTGTGGGGGGGCAGGAAGCCCTGGCACCACAATTTTTCAGAATTCATCGAAAAGTTGCGATGCCGGGAGGGTCGAACAACGTTGTAATAGATGGAAGGGGGTCTCTTCGTAATGATGAATTAGGAATGATGCATTATGAATTATTTATTAAATTTCGCATAAGTATATAAATTTATGATGTGACGGGAACGGCCGGAAACTCCGTACGCGTTATAGTATTATGGAAGGGATGCCCTCGCTTCGATTCCGATTCGGTGAACTGGGCTGCATTCTGTGAGAACAGATGCACTACTTGGGACTGGCGGAAAGAAAGAACCCTTCGACAAGCTCTGTTGAGTCTATTATGAATTTTCAATTCAAATTTCAAAATAGGCGCGAATATTCTTGCAATCAGAATGGCTCAAGCATTCCGGAATAGGAATTGGCGAGTCATCGGTTGTCGTATTTTTGTAGGTCACCATTTAGCTTTCAATTGAACAATGCCCGAAATCACCACATATCCTGAAGGAAATTTCTGCTGGGCCGAATTAGTCACGAGCGATCCGGCTGCCTCGAAAGCGTTTTACACCGCGCTCTTCGGCTGGACAGTCACGGACACCCCCATGGGGCCGGACGAATTCTATACGATGCTATCGCTTAATGGTAAAACGGCGTGCGCGCTCTACGGCATGAACAAAGAGCAGCTTGCCCGAGGTGTGAGGCCGCATTGGAATTACTACATCGCTGCGGATAGCGTCGATGAGATGACGAAAAAGGCGGAGTCGCTCGGTGCGAAAGTGGTGCAAGCGCCATTTGATGTCATGGATGTAGGGCGGATGAGCACAATACAAGATGTGGCGGGTGCGGCGCTCATGTTCTGGCAGGCGAAGCATCACATTGGTGCCTCTGTCGTGGATGAGCCGGGGGCATTCTGCTGGTATGAGTTGAGCGCGCATGACATGGATGCTGCGAACAAGTTTTATCGTGCGCTCCTGGGTTGGATCGGTGGAGTCTCGCCGGAGTACACCGAGTGGAAGAATGGCGACCGGACAATCGCCGGCATGATGCGCATCAAGAATCCGCCAGGCGCGCCGCCGATGTCACCGAACTGGATGGGATACGTCAGGGTTGCCGATTGCGATGTTGCAGTGCAGCGAGCCAAAGCGCTTGGTGCGACCTTATTAGTTGGCCCTATGGATGTTATGGACATTGGCCGGTTCGCGGTCATCCTTGATCCACAAGGTGCGACGATTGGGCTTTACCGATCGCTCCGAACATGAGAGGCGCTACGGTGCTGAAGGATTAATGTGTTTCTGCCAAGCAATTCAGCACTTCGCAAGAGAGTAAGTGAGTAGCCATCCGATCGCCGGCGGTTCCGGTGAGCTTGTAAAGGCCGACCTTCCGTCGGTCATTGGTGATGCTTTGGGTCATGGACCGGCGGTCCGGGCCACAGCGACTGTTGATTTAGTTGATCGAAAGCAGAAGGCGCTGGAAGCTGCCGAGACACGGCAGCGACGAGCCGATGCAGTCGACCTGGCGCTCTTCGAGCAAGTCGCGCTGGAGCGATCTGAAGTTGCCTTCAGTGAACTCTACGACCGGTATGCTCCACGCCTCTATGCGATGATGCTGCATTATGTGCGGGTCGAGGAGGACGCGCTCGATCTCTTGCAGGATACGTTCATTTTGCTATGGGAGAAGGCGCCGCTGCTCTATCGTGAAAATACCCATGCTCGAGCTGCGATCTATCATTTTGCGCGGAATTGTGCGATCGATGCGATTCGTTCGCGGCGTCGCCGAACAGATCGCTTCGAGCCATTGCCGGAGGATCAGCCAACCCTGGACGATCTCTTGCGCGACGATCGGACGCCCGAGACCAATCTGAACTCGAAAGAGGCTCGCCAACACATGCGCGAGGCACTCCTGACATTGAGTGATGTCCAGCGCACGGCAATCGACCTCGCCTATTTTGGCGGGTTGACTCATGCCGAAATTGCAGTGCGGTTAGGAGTAACAGACGGAGCTGTCAGCAAAGCGATCTATAGTGCAATCCGCAAGCTTGCAAAGGTTCTGGTGCCCAGATTCGAGGAGCCGAACGCGCTGGCGAAAATGCAGCCAGTCGTGCTTGAGCGTCTGCCGGCGGTGCCTCTGCGAAGAAGTCAGATAACCATCATCCCGTACGGACATGACTAAGAACGGTGAGATGAGAGACGGAGAGCGATATATAACATTGGCCAGCATCCTTGAGGATTGGGATGACGCCGCAGACGACACCTCGGCGATGGAGGCGATCGCGGTTTTGCCGGACATTCTTCCATCTGCCACTCCGCCGCCGTATGCAAAGGAGCATGTCATGGCGCACCTGCAAGAGCCGATTGTCGTGATCTTTGTGCCCGATGTCGGAACGTAGCGTCTGCTCCTCGCCAGACCGAGTTCATTGAAACAAGATGCATGAGGGTTCGCTACCCATTGTAGGCAGCCAAGCCGGTGATATCTTCGCCCAGTACGAGCGTGTGAATGTCGTGCGTGCCCTCGTAGGTCTTGACCGATTCGAGGTTCATCATGTGTCGCATGATCGGGTACTCGCCGAGGATGCCGTTCGCGCCATGGAGATCGCGCGCCGAGCGGGCAATATCGAGTGCCATCGCGACATTGTTACGCTTGGCGAGGGAGACCTGCTGCGGCCGCATGGTGCCTTCGTTTTTGAGCACGCCCAGGCGCCAGACGAGGAGTTGCGCCTTCGTGATCTCGGTCAGCATCTCAGCGAGCTTGAGCTGTGTGAGTTGAAATCCGCCGATCGGCCGGCCAAACTGGATGCGGCTTTTGGCGTACTCGACGGAGCTTTCATAGCACGCCATCGCTGCGCCGACGGCACCCCATGCGATGCCGTAGCGTGCCTGAGTCAGGCAGCTTAGCGGGCCTTTGATACCCAATGCACCGGGTAGAAGATTCTCCTCTGGCAATTCGACATCCTGAAAAACCAGCTCGCTTGTCACACTGGCGCGAAGGGAGTATTTGCCTTTCATCTCCGGCGCAGAGAAGCCCTTCATGCCGCGCTCGACCAGGAAGCCGCGAATGGACTTGGTATCATCGCCATCGAGCTTGGCCCAGACGACGGCCACGTCGGCGATCGTGCCGTTGGTGATCCACATCTTAGCGCCATTGAGTAGGTAGCCACCGCTGACTTTTTTGGCATTTGTTACCATCCCGCCAGGATTCGAGCCGTAGTCGGGTTCGGTCAGGCCGAAGCAGCCGATGGCATCGCCCGTCGCAAGCCGTGGCAGCCATTTCATCCGCTGCTCTTCAGTGCCATACGTGAAGATTGGATACATGACAAGCGAGCTTTGGACGCTCGCGAAGGAGCGGACCCCGGAATCGCCGCGCTCCAGCTCCTGCATGATGAGTCCGTATGCGATACTGTCCAGACCGGCGCAGCCGTATTTCTCGGGAAGCGTCGGGCCAAGCAGTCCGAGCGCGCCGATCTTCGCGACCAGCTCACGCGGGAACGTCATCGCCTGACTGTGCTCCTCGATAATGGGCAGCACTTCAGACTCGACGAACTGACGGACGGTGTCGCGGATCATGCGCTGCTCTTCGGTGAGCAACGAATCAATATCGTAATAATCGACCAGCATAGGAGGCTGAAAAAGTTAGATAATTGGATGAGTGGCGTGGAACAACGGTAATTCAAGGGTCGTTGCCAGATTGTAATTGCGTAATAACCTTAGTCTGGGGAGTGCATTTTCAAATTGCGCGAACAAA
Source organism: Candidatus Kapaibacterium sp. (assembly GCA_017882165.1). Taxonomy (GTDB): domain Bacteria; phylum Bacteroidota; class Ignavibacteria; order Palsa-1295; family Palsa-1295; genus PALSA-1295. The sequence goes on along the minus strand of JADGPZ010000015.1, from coordinate 2,592 downwards.
GTTGACCTCCCGTTGAGCCTAACTGCTGCTGTGTTTTAGGAGAAAGTCACGCTCCTCGCGCGAAAGGCTATCCATCCCCGAGCGGCTGATCTTGTCCAGGATGCCATCGATGCGGCGTTCGACGGAAGTCTCCTCCGTGCCCGGTGACGTCTTGCGCCGCTCGAACTTAGTGAGCAACGCGCGACCAAAGCCATACTGCCGGTAGGTGATGTGGAGATATCCCATCGCGCCGAACGCGCCGGCAAGCGGAGCGAATAGATTCGTTGCGCTTGTATCGAGTGCAAAGCCGGACATTGGGATGACGGAGATTATGAAGATCACGAGCGCGATGATCCACGCCTTCACCCAGAATATCCCAAAGATGGAGATTTCGCGCTTGGGCCACATATACGCAAACCCGCCGAGCACGAACATCGTGATAATCCCCGGACCGGCAAGCACTCCTTGGTAATCGAGCAGCATGAAGATCGCGCCCGCCCCAAGGACCGTTATACCGAGAGCTTTCCCAAAGCGGTCGGAGTGGATGATCTCTTCCAACTCTCCGCCGAAGAAGGCAATGAGCATACAGGTCCAGGCGACATTGAGCAGACTGGAAAGGAGCGCGTGGCCGGAAGCCATGAAGAAGAATGGGTAGGTAAGGATCCGCCACGCTTGAAATCCGCGCAGCACGGCTTCCGGATAGAGTGGTAATGCTGCGAGCACGAGCGACGGTGCGACCAGCGATAAAACAGCCGACGCGATAAGTCCGATGATTAGCCAGCGTGAGACGGGCGGGAGATTGCGAAACATGGGCTATTTATTCTTGACGCGAAAGGACTGTTCCTTGAGGTACTCGGTGACACGCACGGTGTGATCGCCCTGCAACTCGATCGTATCCTGATAGACGGTCCCGCCAGCACTCACGAGTTGTTTGAGGTCTTTCCCAAGCTTGTCGCGCATTTCGCTCGAAAGATGCAATCCCGAAATGACGGTGACACTTTTGCCACGCCGCGCTTTGCGGTCGATAAAGACCCGGACTTCCTGCCCCTCGCCAATCTTCCGCCGAGACGCGCGCAAACTGCGCTCTTTTTCGAGTGCGGCAGTTTGCTCAGGCGTAAGCAAGCCTGAAAGCTGGGAAAGATCGCTAAGCTTCATGAGCATCCGAAACGATCTCGCAATTCCTATAAGTCCTATAAGTCGGATCGGTCCGATTGATGGTTTGTGAGAGAGCGGGACTTTTCACCCACAAACTAAAGTTTGCGTGCCCGGATGCGAACACGGGCAGTATTCTACATCGTACTTGGCGCGCTGATTTTAGGCGCGCAGCTCGTGCTCGATCTCGTCGCACATTCGTACACGGCGATCCAGGGTGCCGTATTCGAGCTGGTACGGGCGGGGCTGCAGGGAGTGGCCATGCTCTGGTTGGCGCGTGCCCTCGAGATTCTATTCTTCCGAACATCTTCCGTCAGCCGCCCCGATGAGGCCCGATTGGCCGCTGATTGGCCCGTGCGGCTCGTGCAAAGATTCGCCTTGATCCTCGGAGCATCCGTGCTTGTGTCTCTTGCTCCGGCTCTGTTCACCTTGTCGTATCGCCGCTTCGCGGTGCCCGAGCCGTTCGCAATCGAACCGACGACGTTCCCCACGGTTATCTCGATTGATATTCTCGGTGCAGCCTGGCTGATGATGCTGGTCCTCGTGCTCATCAGTTTTTGGCAGATAAATTTGGTGCGGCAGTCCCCACGATTTGCGAGGCGACGGTTTGTCGGTTGGGCTGCAATCGTTGGTGTGCTTGCGCTCTTTGCCCTGTGGCGAGCCGAAAACGTCGTTCCGAGTGGCGCCATCTCGTTGACCATCTATACGGTCCTCGTACTTGCGACTGCACTTGCCGCGCTCTTGCTCGGCTACCGGCTCGCATGGCTTCCACATGCTTCGCGGATTGGTAAGCGGAAGCTCCTTGCGTTCTCCGCGCTGGACGCGATATTGGCCACGGCTGCTCTCGTTGCATTCGGCGGTGACAAGATCCCCGCAGACATGCTCTTCGAGCGATATGCTCTCTTTTGGCAGATGGTCGCAGTCGCGACGTTCGGCACGCTCGCGATTTACTTCGCGATGGTCTTTTTCAGTACGCTTTTTTCTCTCTCCTCAACGGAGCTCGTCGAGCGTAAGTCTGCCGAAGTGCAATCGCTCGCGAAGCTGACCCGGTTTTCATCGGACATTCTTTCGAGTGAACTGCTGCTCGATCTTCCAAAGCTTGCCGAGCAGATCACGTCGCTGGCTTGTGAAGCGACAGAATCGGATTGTGCCTGGCTCGAACTCCATTCGGCGGATGACCGTGAAGAGCCGGTCCGTTGCTACGTTGGTATTGGTGAGCGCGCGGCCGAGCGCATCATGGAGGAAGCGGAAGGATTTCCCGATGCCGGGCGGCAGATCGACTCGCCGCGTGCGGAGCTCGACCGTACGCGCCGGCCGATTATCCTCCAACGCCGCATTAGCACCCAGCAGTATCTTTTCCCAAGTCCCGAGCAAGCCTTAGGGAACAAGGCACTCCACTCGATGGTCGCCGTGCCACTGCTCAGGAAGGACGAAGTTCGCGGAGGATTATACGTTGCCAAA
>JADGPZ010000076.1 GCA_017882165.1 Candidatus Kapaibacterium sp. | reverse complement strand
TTGCTTTCGGTTCTTGCAAGTGTTCTGCTGAACGGAAACGATGTGCCGGTGATCGAAATGAAGAAGAGCGCGGTCGCGATCTTTGAACTCACCCGGTTCGAAATCCCTCGGATGCGCGGCGTGCTTAGAGCCTACCTGCCGCCGTCAATCCTCATCTAAGCGTTAGCGGCCTCCATGCACCTAACGTTAAGGGCTATCACAACAGAACTTAGTGATTTTAAGAGGCCCGGATCGATCCCGCCTCGACAACGTTTCGTAACTCGAGACGAAGACAGTTCTGGATGTCCGCGATGCTGAGACCCCGCTCCGATTGCACGATTTCCGATGGGCTCTTTCCCGATGAGAGTGCTCGAAGAATCCGATTGCGTTGAGCCACCGGCATTGGGGAGGCGGCGGCAATCGGCTTGCTCGCTCCCTCCAGGAGTGACGATGCGTGCAGAATTTCCACAGCGAGCATTTGTCCTTCTGCATCATAATCCACAATGAGCCCTGGCTCGATCTCATCACTCTCCACGATCTTCCCATCGCGAAGCCGGATATCCAGCACGTCCACCTCGTTATCATATGAATAATACATCAGGCCCTCCAGTACTTTCTCAGTTTGCTCGTCAAGTAGATCGTCACGACCCGTTTTGGAGAAGTCTCCTCATTGACAAAAAGTCGCAGAAGGTAGGTGCCTCCAGGAAGCTGAACGCGCGACTGATAGATCATCAGTCCCTTGTTATCGGGGAAACACTGTTCCGGCGCAGCCAAAATCTCCTCAGCCAAGGATTCGTCAAGCTCGCGCTCCCGAAGCTTCTTCAATGCATGGCCTGAAAAAACGAAACCCGACAACATCGGTTTCTATAATGAGTTGTTGAATTTACTCGTTCCCGTCCAGCGCCCGTACTTTGGGCGGCGCATCATCGCTTGTAGGGCGCCAACAAATACTTATTCGCCTCGGAGTGGGCGGAGTTGTGATCGGGGAGTTCAAGCACGCGGCGGTACATTTGGATGGCCTCCCTCCGGTTGCCACGCACATCGTAGGCCTCGCCTAATGAAAGCTCGGTCGAGGTCAACCACCAGTCGAACTTGCTCGGGTCCTTCTCGATCGTGCGGCTGAGAAGATCGCTGTTGTAGAAGTAATAGACCGCAGTGTCCATGTTGCCGCCCGCCTTCTTCATTTGCGCCAGACCGATGAAGTACATCGCCTCGCGCGCCTGACGGATCGTATAAGAATCGCGCCGCTGCCTCGCGCGCTCGAGCATGACGCGATAGACCGAGTCGTACTGCGGGACGTTGTTTTCAGTCACCGCACAGAAGCCGAGATAGTGGATGAACTGCACGTTGTTGGGATAGGCGTTCGCCAGTTCCTGCGCGAGCGCATAAGCAACCTGATACCGCTTTTCAATCGCGTAGTAAATGTGCATCAACTCGAACTTCGCCTCGATGCGGGCATAGACTGCGTTCTTCGCCGCCATTTCGAGCATCTGAAGTCCCGCCAGCTTATTACCGACCGGGAACATCGCCGCGATCGCGCTGGAGAGTGTGGGGTTTTGCTCCTTCTCCGATTCGACGTAGTAGTTATAGACCCCGCGGCCAAACAAGACATCCGAATTATCGGGAATGATGTCTTCGAGTTGATTGAGATAGTCCACGCCCTTTTTCGCGTCGCCCAAGATGAGTTGGACAATGTCGAACGCGTCGAGCGCGCTCACGCGGTACTCGTAAATGCGCGCGCGCATCCCGATGGCGGCGCCTTTATAGAAGAGACCCGGGATGTCCTTCGGATTCTTGTCGAGCATCGCGTCGGCCTTCGCGATTGCGGTGTCAAGCCACTTGCGGTATTCCTGGTCGTAGGTCGTATTGTCCGGATTTGTGATCGCGCGCCAGAACATGACCGAGGCGCGGTAGAAGTATCCGGCGGGATGATCGGGCGCTTCCGCAATGACCGAATCGAACACACGCTCGGCGCCGGCGAAATCCATGTTGTACATGAGGGGCATGCCGCGATGAATCTGCTGGTCCATCTCGCCAGCCTGCAGCACCCACTGAGCGTTGGCGTCACTTGAAGCCGCGACAAACATCGCCGCACCAAGAGACGTCAGGGACAGAAACGACCAAACATTTTTAGCGATAGCGATCATCAACTCCTTATAGGCGCAGCGAGGAGGAAATGTTTCGCGGCGCTCTCGCACGATGACATCCTCGCTGGTGGAATTTCATCTCTCATCCTTCTTCTTTCATCTTTCTTCTTTCGGAGACTTTGATTAAGATGCTTCTGTCATTCCCGCGAAGCGTGGGCGTGAGCCGGGAATCCACACCATAGGCCTGGATTCCCGCTTTCGCGGGAATGACAATATGCTGTTCCGTCATGATAGAAGACTTAATCAGAGTTTCCTTTCATCTTTTCCCCAAAAAGAAGCCGCCTGCATGAATAATCCATGCAGGCGGCTCTGGGGTGTGCATCCACCGCTCAACCCCTCCGTCGCAGGAAGGGGAAGATTGTCATTTCTTCTTTACGCCCAGGATCGCGTCCTTGGCTTGCTTGCCGACGCGGAAACGCACGACTTTACGCGCGGGAATCTTGATCGCCTCGCCCGTCTGCGGATTGCGGCCCATGCGCGCCTTGCGATCCGAGAGGACGAGTTTGCCGAGGCCTGGTAGTGTGAATCCTCGTTTCGCCTCCTTGTACGCGAGGGTTACGAGCGACTCCATCACTGCGGCCGCCTGCTTCTTCGTCAGTTCGTTCTCGCTTGCGAGGTGGTCCACAATCGCCGACTTGGTCATCTGCTTTACTACTGCTGCTTTCGCCATAGAATTCTTGAAGTTAAAGGTTAAGTTCAGTTTGGATGATTGCTCATCCACGATCAATCAGAACAGCCCCCGGGTGGTGGTGACGTGAGCAGCAAGAGCCACTCCTCGCAACCTCCTCACCGGCATTCCTAACAGCTTTGCGACGTTCCTCTCGAAGCTCGCCTCGTCCAAATCCGCGTCACATCAGGGCGGATCGTCGCAACTCCGTGCTACGAACATAATACATTTTTGGCGACGATGTTTGGAAAAGCCTTTATTTGTAAGGGCGCGGCACCAACGAGCGGGAACTTATGGGGGTTAGTAGTAGGGTAAATGAGCATCAATCGACGGTGTGACACCCGGCTGGTAGGAAGCTTGGATGTCAATGCCTCCCATGGTGGGATTAATAAATGTTCCATCGGACTGATGAAGAATGAAGATCCGAGCCCACTCCGGTTTATTACCACGAACCCGGTTTCGATCGGTCAACTGTACATAAATCACACGTCCTAAATCATCAGGCGCCGGGTCAAGCGTGAGGCTCGATTGATTGAATCCCGATGTGATCGGCGTGGAATAGAACAAGGTATCCAGAGACCGTGCTTGATCGATCTGACTCGAAAAACTGACATCGGTTGCAGCCGTAAGGATAACACTCTGTCCACTTGGTGTGATGGTGATCTGTTGATCGGTGTGGCCAGAGTCATCGGCAACCTCCCATTGCGAATTAACATTTTCAAAAATGATCGAATGCCGAATAAGCCGGAATGACCCAACGGGGATCGAGTGGGTGGAGTCTGGATGGATGCTGGAATCCCCGCCTTGGGTAGGAAGTCTTTCCGCACCAGCCCACACGACCGTGTTCGAGTCACTATAGAAAAAAGTGGAGTCATTCCGAATTGATTTAACCCACATCTGATACTCATGCTCGACGGCTCCAAGTATCTGTGATGGGAGCGGTGGAAGATTCACCGTCCAGGAATTTGTGTCGTTGCCTCTAGTTGATCCTCCAAAGTGAGCGGAGTCATTCCGAATGTCAGGGTTCCGATAGTAGATTACGTAGCCTCGCGAACCACTGTCCAAATGAGAGGCTGGATAATCCCACTTAAGAGCAACGGTATTAGTGCTTATCGATGTCGCTTGCAGGTTTGTCGGATTTTGCAGCGGACGTGGATCGAAATAGAAACTCCATTTCGCATAATCTAAACTGTAACCTAACGTGTCAGTCGCCTTTTCGCCCCAAACGAACGCGGTATAGGTACCCATCGGAAGACTTCGGAATGTTACCGACGTGTCAAGCCGGCCAGTTACTTTCAGAACGTGCGCGGTATCGATAAGTTGAATGAGCTTCTGAGAATCCTGATGCACAGGACTCGCATCAATGACCCACTCCGATGTCCACAATTGCACATAGTACCCCTTGAAATTTAGTTGTGTATCAGCCGGGGAGCGGGTCCAACGGATGACCATATCGCCGGTGGCCGGAGCGACGAAACTTGAGACGGGCGAGGAGAACATCACGCGCTGCGGCGGCAGCACCAAGCGAGCGCGCACCTCGGGGCCGGTGATCGGGTCCGAGATGCAGCCCGAAAAAAGAAACGAGACGACACTAAGGACGAAATATGACCTGGCGACAAGGCTCTTGCAAGAAAGTATCCGAGAAGGTGTCTTAGACGAGAACATCGACTCATGAAAACGGAAACGCGGCGAGGATGTTCCGGCTATCCAACGGAATTGCTGCCGCTCCGTGAACAAAAGATCATTACCTCTGGATGAGCCTCGCCTGAAACGCTCAGTTCTTCCAGTAGACAACAGGAGCCGATCCTCCCGCCGACCGGACGGAAATGGAATAGGTTGTCCCCGGCCGCAACTCTTCAAGGTGCATATCCTCGATGGGATATGGCACCACGAGCGTCCCAAGCATCACGGGTTCAACGACTATGGTGTCGGCAAAGGTATCGTTGGATGCGCGCGTCCATTGCACTCTGGCGATGTTCGCGTTTACTGCGCTGACGATTACGCCGGAAGGTGCCCCAACCGGGACCGGCGGCTGGCCATTCGTGGAGGTCGAATCGGCCGAGCAGCCATAGAGTGTCAGAACGAGCAGGGGCGCTGCGAAGAGGAATGCGAGGAGCTTCATGTTGCGAGATCGTTTCTCCTAACAACTCGGCTCACGGCCGTTTGTTACAGGGGCATCTAAAAAAAAGCCCCCTCTCCCAGCTTTGGGAGAGGGGGTTGCGTGGATGACCGATCATCCACGGGGGTAAGACCCCAAAGAATTATCTCGCTGACCGTCTCACAACCGGTCCGACTGGCTGCGACGTGTGAGGCCGCGACGCGTAGCCGGTGTTGACCGCCGCCTGATAGGAGACGTTGACCGTGATGTACTTATGACCATTGCTCACGCTGTAGAGCTTGCCGCTCGCATCCGGGACGATTTCGACAAGTGCCAGGTGGTTGTCTGACGTCTTGACGACGATAATCGCAGATCCCTTCGTGGCGTATGTTGCATCATCCGGCACGTCGAACGCATTCATCGTGATCGTGTCCATGCTGGTCTTATAATCGGTCATCGCGAAGTTGCTGTTCAGACCACCGGGAACGTACAATGCCTTGCCATTGACCTTCGTATCGCGCCACGCCGCGTTATGGACGTTGCTCGCGACGAGCGAAATCCCTGAGGGAAGCATCGGGTCACCCGAATACGACTCCAGAATAAAATCTGCGGAAGCGCCATTGGCAAGGTTGATGGTCGTGGCTATCGTCGGGCCAACCGAGATGCCACTCGGATCGCTCGTGCTCGGATCCGACGTTTCGTAAATCCTCAAACCATTGGTCCGCTCCGCAGTCATCCAGATTACTGCATTGGTAGTGCCACCAGCAGTACGGACGGTGAATGTGTAGGCGGTCTGTTCCTGCAGACTCGTCACGTTCATCGCCGACCCTGAAACCGGACCCAGGACGGTCGCTCCCTGATACACAGTATCCATGCCGGCATCACCGGTACCGCGCGTCCACATCAGCGCAATCGTGGTCGCGTTAACGGATTGGGCCATGAGCATGCCCGGCGCGCCGGGTGGAGTTGCCACGGTGTCTGTCTGGGTGCAACCCGCGAAGTAGAGGCCACTCATGGCCGCCAGTGCGAGCGCATAGAAAATAGTGCTGCGTTTTTTCATAGCTTCGTAATGTGAATTGGATGGTTAAGATCTTTTCGAATAGACGGACTCATGTCGATCAGGCTTACATCGGGCATGGTACATGATTCCATGCCTGGATGTTTCCTTGAATGTGGATAATTACCTACAAAAATAGCTCCCTTTTCACTCCCGGGCGTTGCGCTCCGGCAGGGAAGGGCTCTGCGACGGGTGAAATCCACCGAAACCGCTTAGGGAATGAGACGGATCAATCCATGGGACCCATCCGTCCCATGGGTCGCACAACGGAGCACTCAATATGTCACCGTGATCGACTTCGCCGAGGCGTTATAGGTCACGCCGTAATTCGTGAGCGGCGAAGGCGCAGGGCCACCCATCACGTTGCCGTTCATATCGAACCGCGTGCCGTGACACGCGCAATAGATCATGCCGCCGCTCGGCGGATTGACCTGACATCCGGCGTGGGTGCAGAGCATCGAGAGCGCCCTGTAGGTCGTTGCGTTCTGCCGTATGACAAGGATCGGCGTGCCATCCGGCTGGACGGCAGTATCCTGTTTGTAAGAACCGTCACTCGTGAGATCGGCAACGCTGATCGTCGTCGTACCATGGGTCATCGGCGAGGTCGGCGATGCACAACTCGCGAGGATTTCGGCGAGTGTGCCGGCAAAGGTCACTCCGGTGAGCACGATGCCCGTCCGTTTTAAGAATTCGCGGCGGCCGACGGCCGTTTCAAGAGAGAAGATTTGTTTTTCCATAATTGAGTTCTAATAAGTCAAACCCGAATATCCCCGGCTCTCACATGAGTAATGGTTCACGCCTGAGAGCGACGAGAGATTTCCCTATACGGGCGATCCGTTTGGTCGGACATCGCGGTTCTCGGAAATTTTGTGCCTATTCTGGCAAAGGCCGTGTTAGGTGGCACCGTGAAGTTACAGATCCTCTTGGTCCTCATGCTCGGTGCGATCGTCGTCGCACCGCAGATTCCGCGCGCGCAGCAGAGTTCGGGTACGATCCAGTGGGCCAGCGAAGTCCTGGACGTTTCCTCGGAGGTTCATAAGCCCGGCGAGAAGGGCTACGGGGCCGATCAGGCGCTCGGGATACCGAACAAGTGTCCCGCCGTTGGCGATAGCCCATGCGCGTGGCTGCCCGCCAACGATGCCGATGTGGGAAGCCAGGAAGAGTGGATCAAGGTCGGCTTCGAACGTCCCATGAAGATCATGCAGGTTGCGATCGCGGAGAACTTCTACCCCGATGCTATCTCAAAGATCGTACTTTACGACGAGCGCGACCGCGAGCGCGAGAGCTATTCCTCCACGCCGGAGGCTGTGGGGATGGGTCCGCGCGTACACCACCTGCTGATTAGCCGCACGACCTACAATGTCGCTGCCGTGAAGATTGTTTTGCAACCCGGATTGGTCCCCGGACCGAATGAGATCGATGCCATCGCAATTGCGGACGGCTGGAACAAAGTCGAAGCCCAAGTCAATGTCATGCCCGACATCCGCGTCGGGCCACGAGAGAACTTAGGGCCGGGGATCAACTCACAGTTCGATGAAGTGTTGCCCGTGATTTCGCCCGATGGCAAGACGCTGTTTGTGGACCGCAAGAACCATCCGCAGAATTACCGTATCCACCCGGCGCTGCTCCGAAGCAACGACACGAATAACGACAACATCTGGTACTCCACCATGGATAGCAAGGGCAACTGGCAGCCGTTGCAGAACATTGGCCCGATGCTCAATGATGGCTACGGCTCGTTTGTCGCCTCGGTGACGCCCGACGGCAACACGTTGCTCATCGGCGGCAGCTATCGTCCCAAGGGCTGGCAGCTTGGATCGGAGCATTTCGGACTCTGGCTCACACACCGAACAGCGACCGGCTGGGGGTATCCGGAGGAAGTGGTCGTGAAGGACTTTTATACGCAAGCAAAGTTCGTCGAGTTTTCGCTTTCGAGCGATGGCCGCGCAATCATCCTTTCGCTCGATCGGGCTGACTCGCATGGCCGCAAAGACCTGTATGTCAGCTTCTTGCAAGCCGATGGCACCTGGTCGGCTCCGAAAAACCTGGGGCCGATCGTCAATTCCGCCGCCGACGAGGCGACGCCATTCATTGCTGCCGACGGCAAGACGCTCTACTTTGCATCCGATGGCTTCGCGGGATACGGGGACATGGACATGTTCATCACGCGGCGGCTGGACGACACATGGCAGCACTGGACCGAGCCGCAGAACCTCGGGCCACAACTCAACACACCCGGCTGGGACGCATATTACACCGTGCCGGCTTCCGGTGAATACGCCTATTTCGTCTCGACGGAGAATTCGTATGGGGCGGGTGATATTTTTCGTGTGAAGCTGCCGGAAGCCCTCAAGCCACAGGCCGTTGTACTCGTGAGCGGCAAAGTGCTCGATGCAAAGACGGGCAAGCCCGTCAGCGCGGCGATCAAGTACGAAGACCTCGCTACTGGCAAAGAGATCGGAAGCGCGAGCACGAATCCCTCGACCGGAATCTATAAGATCACGCTTCCCGCCGGACAGAACTTTGGCTACCGCGCCGAGGCGCCGGGATACATTGCCGTCAGTGAGAATCTCGATCTGACTGACACGCACAGCTACAAAGAGCTCGAGCGCGATCTGACGCTGGTGCCGATTGAGAAGGGAGAGACCATCCGCATCAACAATATCTTTTTCGAGACTGCGAAAGCGGAGTTGCGGCCAGAATCCGCTCCCGAACTTGACCGTCTGGTGCAACTTTTGAAGGACCATCCCACGATGGAGATCGTCATCGCCGGTCATACCGATTCCATCGGCACCCCCGCAGGGAATAAGCAGCTTTCGGAGTCACGGGCCGATGCTGTCCAGACCTACCTCATTAACAAAGGCATCTCGGCTAAGCGCCTGAAGGCCAAGGGATATGGCGAAACCAAGCCGATTTCCAGCAACACCACCGAAGAAGGGCGCCAGCAAAACCGGCGGGTCGAGTTTACGATCGTGAATTAGGTTTGAGAGGACAAAGTGGACGTTAGTGGACTAATTGGACTGTCCATCAAGTCCACTTTGTCCACTCAAACGATAGCCGGTCTCACGCTGTTTATGGCCTATCATGCTGCTCGATCTGCCCATCGTCGAAACCCCGGCCCCACAACGCCAGCCACGGCCTGCTTGGCTCAAAGTCAAGCTGCCTTCCGGAGAGACTCACGACCATCTCCGGCGGCTGATTCGCTCGAAGAGTCTGCATACTGTTTGCGAGGAGGCACGCTGCCCGAACATGGGCGAATGCTGGAATGCCGGGACAGCAACCTTCATGATTCTGGGCGACACCTGCACGCGCTCCTGCGGTTTCTGTTCCATCAAGACCGGTCGGCCCAACGCGCTCGATCCGGATGAACCCCGGCACGTCGCAGAAGCGATCTTCGCGATGAAGGTTCGGCACGCTGTCATCACGAGCGTCGATCGCGATGAACTGAAGGATGGTGGCTCGATGCAATTTGCGGAGACCATTCGGCAAGTACGCAATTTTAATCCCGGCACAACGATCGAAGTGCTTATTCCAGATTTCAAAGGCAAGGCAGAATGCCTCGATCGCATTCTTGAAGCCGGGCCGGATATTCTCAATCACAACACCGAGACGGTGCCGAGCCTCTATCGCAAGGTCCGACCACAGGCAAGATATCACTGGTCGCTCGCGGTGCTCCGGCGTGCAAAGCAGGCCGGTTTCCAAACAAAGACCGGTATCATGCTTGGTCTCGGCGAAGAGCGCGAAGAGCTACTGAGCGTCATGCGCGATCTCGCCGAAGAGAAAGTGGACATTCTCACGCTCGGCCAGTATCTTCAGCCGACCAAGGCGCACTTGCCGGTTCATCGCTATGTACTACCCAGCGAATTCCAGGAGTTGCACGACATTGGCATCGAGATGGGCTTCCGGATCGTCGAAGCCGGACCGCTTGTGCGCAGTTCTTACCATGCGGAGAGGCATGTTTGAACCGCGATTGTCTGAACCATGATTTTAAGAGATGAGATAGATTTCCATGATTGAATCCAATCTTCTAATCTCTGAAATCTCATAAAATCCTGGTTCAGACAATCATGGTTCTGACAATTTACAACCTGCTGCTTCCCCTGCTCACCGCGCTCGTGCGCGGCGCGGCTGTCTTCGACCTCAAAATCCGGCGTGGACTGAGTGGACGCAGTGGACTCATTGGACTGGTTCAGGCACACTATGCCGCAACGGATATAAGTGGGCTGCGCATTCTTGTCCACGTCGCATCTTTTGGCGAGTTGGAACAGGCGAAGCCAGTGATCTCGGCCTTGCGCGAGCAGTATCCCATCGCGCACATCCACCTTACTTTCTTTTCCCCGAGCGGTTACGAAAACGCCGCTGGCAAATACCGAGAACCGGATTTCATCAGCTACTCGCCGCTCGACCGCCCTGGGGAAGTCCGCGCATTTCTCGATGCGGTTCGGCCAGACATCGCACTCTTCACGCGCTATGATGTGTGGCCCAACATGGCCGCAGAACTTGCACAGCGCACGATCCCCTCTATCCTCTTCGCCGCGACGGCGGCACCCGCATCGCGGCGGACATTGCCACTCGCACGATCGCTCCACAAGCAGGTTTACAATTGTCTGACAAAGATCCTCGTGATCTCGGAGGCCGACCGCGAACGATTCGCGGCACTCGGCATTGATGCACGCCGCATTGCCGTCGTTGGCGACACGCGATACGACCAAGTTATCGCTCGAAAAGCGACATCTGAGCATCTGCATTTTTTGCCGGACGAGATGCGCTCGCAGATCGAAGCAAGAGGCACGCTCGTGTTCGTGCTTGGAAGTGCTTGGCCGGCGGACGAGGCCACTATACAAGCCACGATCCACCACTCGATCGAACGCGCGGACAACATCCTCTGGATCATCGCACCCCACGAACCGGACGCGGACCATACTGCGAAACTCCTGAGCGCGTATCAGAAGAACGCAATCAAGCTCTCTCAGATCGAGGATTGGAGCGGCGAGTCGGTCGTAATTGTCGATTCGATCGGCAAGCTCTTCGGGCTTTATCAGAATGCGGATGTGGCGATGATCGGCGGCGGCTTCTCGGCGGGACTGCATAATGCGCTCGAAGCCGCTGTCTGGGGCGCGGCGGTGATTGTTGGACCGAAGCACCAGAAGTCGAGCGAAGTGCAGGCAATGATCGATCGGCTCGCGGCGTTTGAATTTAAGTCCGAGCGCGAGTTCGAGTTCGTTTTTGAGAGGCTTCTGAGTGATGACGATCTTCGAGCTTCCACCGGCGCGAAGGCGAGCGCGTTCGTCGAAGAAGGTCAGGGCGCGACCGCGAGGATTCTGGACACGATCCGCGAACTGATCCCAACGACTCAGAACAGCTCGTCCTCTTCATCTCCGACGATGTCCGTTTCGACGTAGGACTTCGCTTCCTGCGCAAGAACTTTCGGCACGAGGAAATACCCATCGGCGGCCTTTGGCGCGTTCGAGAGGGCCTGCTCAACCGTGAGCGATGGTCGCATCACGTCACGGCGCAACGCACTCTGCTCCACGTCCTCGTTCAGGTTCTCCAGCGGCTCGACATTCGACACGTCCACCTCTTTCAACTGGTCGATGTAGCCCAGGATGTTATTCAATTCGCCAGTTAGCTCGACAAGCTCCGGCTCGGTGAACTCCAGCTTCGCGAGATCGGCGACTTTTTTGACTTCGTCAGGTTTTACCATCAGTTGTTCTTGAGTAAATGGATGGTTGATTGAAGACGATCAGGATACTCGAATGGTCTAGCAACAATGATCCCCGTCTGATGTGCGCTGTGTGTAAGATAATCCGCAAGCGGCTCCTCTGAAACAATCATTTTGCCTGCTAAACTTGAGGCATGCATAAAGTGAATTCTTCCATCCGCTTCACGGATCGCAATACCAGTATGTGAACAGTCGAGGCCAGAAATATTCGTCGCAATTCCCAGAATATCTCCTGTCTGAATCTTGCGTTCGATTTTCGCAATATCTTCCTTCGGGATGTAATAGTAGCCTCCTCGAGCACGGATTCGATTCTCGGTGGCTTGTATAGCCTTGAAATTTGAATCGTTCACAAGCTGCTTATACAAAGCGCGATGCTGTGTCATGAAGTTGATCGGACGGGTATCTTTGCGCGTTAAACTCGCCCCAATGTCCCGAGTGACATTCTGTAGCACATGCTTTTGTGCGGCATTGTAAAAGTAGTCAGTGGTATAATGGAGCCTTGATGCGTATCCCTTAATTACACCGGCTCGATACCGTAGGAATGTGACCTGATAATAGAAACCATCGAGCGGCGGCAGATCAAGTGAGCGAGCAAGCGCAAGCGAAGTCTCATAAAACGTCACACAGTCGAGCCCATGGAGATTGATGATGAGTTTCTCCGTCGTAGCGATTGTGTCGAGTGTTCCGGCAACGTAAGGCGTCCCAAGGAACAGCTTGCCAATTTCCACCACACGCTGACCAATCGGCAACGTATCAAGGCGCAGCTTTTGGGCGGCCTGAAACTTCGACTTCAAGATCGCATCGTCACCTTTGGACATGAGTTGCGCGTTCGCACTGCTCGCAGCAAAAGCTACTGCAAGTATAAGCGCGACTGCGCTGAATGCCCTACTCCAAATTCTGCACTTGCTCACGGATTTTCTCCAATTCCTGCTTGACCTGCACGACGCGGTGCGCAACGTCGGCCTGATTCGTCTTCGAGCCGATCGTGTTAACCTCGCGGTTCATCTCCTGCAGGATGAAGTTCAGTTTACGTCCGGCAGCCTCGGGAGATTCCATCGCTTCCAAGAAAAACTTCAAATGCGAGCGGAATCGGACGAGTTCTTCCGTCACGTCCAGACGCTCGGCGATCATCGCGATTTCAAGTTCCAAACGCTGATTATTCAGCACGTCAACATCTTTCGTCAGCTCCAGAACGCGATCCTTGAGTTTCTGGTATTCATCCGCCGCAGTGGTCTTGGCAAGCTTCTCGACCTCATCGACGTACTGTTCGATTGCCGCAAGCCGCCCGCGCAGATCGCGTTCGAGCTCCTGACCTTCCTGCTGACGCATGGTGGTAAGATCGGCAATGGCCTGGTCCAATGCCTGTTTCGTCAGCTCCCACTCTTCTTTGGCGGCGGTGGCGGAGGTATCCTCGCCCTGAAAAATATCGCCAAAGCTCGTCAGATCGCGCAGTTGGATCTCTGCAGTGAGGCCGGTCGCCGTTCGAAGCTTGTCGAGGAGATTAAAATAGGCCTTGGCCAACGGCTCGTTGATCGTGAGCGGGACCGCCTCGGTCCCCTGCCGGTCAATGGAAATACTTACAGAGATTTTGCCGCGCTCGAGCCGCTTGCGGACGGTTTCGCGCAAATCGAGTTCGCGCTCCGAGAGCGTGCGCGGCGTGCGGACCGAGATTTCGATAAAGCGCGAGTTCACGCTACGGATCTCGGCGGTCACGGTAATCGTGGCGCCGCTCTCGGCGGTATGCACCGCTTCGCCTCGGCCAAAGCCGGTCATGGATGTCAGCATAATGCCTGGGGGTTCGTTGAAGTCATCGACAAATATCGTAAGAGTGGATTAGTAACGAGCACCGGGCCGCTTCTGTCCCGCGCGGATTACCCGTTCCGCAAATGGATTTCTAAATCCTCGGAATCCTCCACCTGAGTCAAACTGTGCAAGCGCAGCCGTGGCACATCGGCGAGCGCGTGGTTCTCGAGCGGGCCGATGGCCGGGCGGGCATCACCACCTAAGACAATCTGCGCCTGAAAGATCACAAGCTCATCGAATAGGCGCTCGCGGACGATCGTCGTTGCAAGCGCCGGGCCAGCCTCGACGAGAATGCTCGCAATCCCGCGCGCGCCGAGCACTGCAAACAAAGCGGTTAGATTGAGCCGGTTGCCGTCAGTAGGAATGGCAATAACATTGCTGCCTCGATCGGGCCTATCGGACTGATCCGTCCGATTTGTCTGATGGGTACCTTCAGCGATTACTGCAATAGTCTTCGCCCGATGCTCGTCGCTGAAGAGCTTCAAAGTCCTGGGCAACTCCATCCTCGCATCCAGTACGATGCGCCACGGCTGGTGGCTCTCGACAAGCCGCACCGTGAGCGCCGGATCGTCCAGAAGGGCCGTGCGTGTCCCTACAAGAACCGCATCGTGCTCGGCGCGCATTGCGTGGACCCTCCGGCGCGACGCCTCCGATGTGATCCATCGCGACTCGCCGCTGGCAAGTGCGGAGCGGCCATCGAGTGACATTGCGAGTTTCAGCGTGATGTAGGGCAACCCGGTTGTCGAATACTTGATGAAGAAGCGTGTCAACTCTTCCGCTTCGGTCTGAAGCAGACCCACATCCACCTGGATTCCAGCGTCACGAAGCTGCCGGATGCCTTCGCCATTCACTCTGGGATAGGGGTCGACCATTGCAACGACGCACCGCGCGATCTTTTTCGAGATCAGGAGTTGACTACATGACGTCGTCTTGCCTTCGAAGGAATGCGGCTCCAGCGTCACATACACAGTTGATCCCTCGACGGCGTGCCCGGCCGCCTCCGCATCCCGGACGGCATTGACTTCCGCATGTGGCCCGCCAAACTCCAGGTGCGCTCCTTCGCCGAGGATATGGCCGTTCGCGTCAGTGATCACGCACCCCACCAGCGGATTCGGGCTAACGCGCCCAATGCCGCCTCGCGCGAGTTCGAGTGCCCGCGTCATCCGTGAAAGGTCAAGTTCAGTGAATGTCACGCTTCAAAAATACCACATTAAACCAAAAGCCCCTCGTGTGAGGGGCTTTTCGTTATGTTCTAAAAGAAGGAAGCCTCTACCTGCCGACGATCATCTCGCGCGTCAGGCGAACGTCACCACTCGTCAATGTATAGAAGTACGTCCCGGATGGCAACGTGCTCGCGTCCAGAGAAACGACGTTATCGCCGTTCTGAAGCGTTCCGGTGTACACCGTCCGCACGACCGCGCCGGCGAGGTTCGTCAGAACCATCGTCACATGCGATGCTCGCGGCAATGTCACGATGACATCCGCCTTGCCGTTCGTTGGATTCGGATAGCTCGCGCCGAGTGTGAAGCCATCCTTCTCCGTTTGTTGTGCAACACCCTGGAACAGCAAACCATCGGCTGTCAGTGTGTACGGAAGACCGTTCAGCGGCTTCGGGCTCGATGCACCAAAGTCCAGCGTCGCCGAAGCTGCGCCCAGAGCCTTCGGGCAGAACGCGATCTTCATCGTGCCCGATTGGCCGCCCGGAATCGTCGAAGGGGTCGGACCGCTGACGATCGAGAAGTCAGCCCCATCCGTGCCACCGATTGTTCCAGCGCCCGGCGTCCAGTCCATGTTGCCCGTGTTGTCCAGCGTGATCGTA
>JADGPZ010000182.1 GCA_017882165.1 Candidatus Kapaibacterium sp. | reverse complement strand
CGTGTACGCATACCGGCCGCTGACATAGACGCCGTAAGGATATGAGTTCGCGCCGGTCGAAACCGATCCCACACTGACCGGCGAGGCCGGATTCGAGATATCGAACACGCCAAGCGTGTTGTTGCTGAAATTCGCCGTGTACGCATACCGGCCGCTGACATAGACGCCGTAAGGATATGAGTACGCGCCGGTCGAGACCGATCCCACACTGACCGGCGAGGCCGGATTCGAGATATCGAACACGCCAAGCTCGCTGCTGTTATTATTCGCTGTGTACGCATACCGGCCGCTCACATAGACGCTGCCAGGCTTTGAGCTCACGCCGGTCGAGACCGATCCCACGCTGACCGGCGAGGCCGGATTCGAGATATCGAACACGCCAAGCGTGCTGCTGCCGTAATTCGCCGTGTATGCGTATCGGCCGCTGACATAAACGTAGTTAGGTTGTGAACCTCCGCCGGTCGGGACCGATCCCACACTGACCGGCGAGGCCGGATTTGAGATATCGAACACGCCAAGCGTGCCGATGCCGCCCATATTCGCCGTGTACGCATACCGGCCGCTCACATAGACGCTGTGAGGTGCTGTGTTCGCGCCGGTCGAGACCAATCCCAGCGCCGCGGCTGGCACGCTGCCGGCGACATCGAACTGCGCGATCGGGCTGGTTGTGCCAACGCCGATGTTGCCGCCGGATGTAATGCGCATTCGCTCGGTCGAATTCGCTTCGAAGACCAGGTCATTCGCATCGGTCGTGCCGACGAAGTTGGTCCCGGCCGTCGTGCCGGAGTTGCCGGTGAGCGACCATCCACTGCCTCCTCCAGCCGCAGCCCATGTGCCGTCGCCTCGCCAGAAGGTTGAGGATGACGCGCCGGTGCCACCGTTCAGATTCGTCACCGGCAGATTGCCTGTGACTTCGTTCGACGATGCGAGATCGACCGCACCTGTCGTTAGCTTGCTCGCACCATCGGTCTTGACCACGCGGCTGGCGGTCAGACCGGGGATTTGCAAGGACTTCCCAGAAGCCATCACGATGTTTCCAGAGATGTTGGCATTGCCATAGATCGTCGTTGCCGCCGAGCTTGAGCCGAGAAACGATGCGCCGGTCACGGTGATCGATCCGGAGATCGTCGTATTGCCTTGCACGCCGCCACCTGTGGCGCCTTCCAGCGATGTCGGACCAGCCTTCATCAGAAGTGTGTTTGTAGCGGGATCGACTGTGGCAACGATGCCATCGCCGGTTACGAGATTGATGTCTGTGCCGCGACCGCTAACTTTTTGGCCGTTGAGCGTTACCGAACTCACGTAGTCGGTCGCCATCTTCTCTTTCGTGACAGAGTTATCTGCGATAGAAAGCGCGAACGGCGAGGCCGAAAGCGGCGCGAGCGGGCGCATCTCTGCACCATTCTCGATCTGTGTGCCAACCCAAAGCGGGTGCGACATCACATCGCTGGCCGGCAGCGGCTGCGCGCCAGAGCCAAGTGCGACGCTGAAGACACCCTGCACAATCTGTGCGTGATACGTGTCCTGCCAGACGAGCGAGCGCCCATCTGCGTCGGAGTAGAGCCGGATCGTGAAATCACGGACGCCATCGACGGAGGCACCATTAGAAGAAGTGACTGTACCTTGATAACTGAGCGTGCGGGATTGCACGGAAACTTGCTGGGCGTTGGCGCTCACGGAAACGAGCAGCAGGCCGCAGCACACGATTGCGCTGAGTCGAGTCATAGGTTTTTAGACTAAGAACAGTGGAGGAAAAAGTCCGCAGGCTCCGTTCGGCAGGGAGGGATTTGAGTTAGTGGACTCAAAAACCGAAGATGAAGAACAGACCCAGGATGACGGTACCGTCACAAAACTACGGCAAGAGATCAGTCCCCCCCAGAATTCCAACATTTGTCATTAGTGAATCGAGTGGAATCATGACAGCGCACGGGACGGCCATTCGGAAAAAATATCAAAAGCAATGTAACAAAACGACGGTTTCTGGGTTATATTATGTGCGGACGATGAGTACCTATGTCTATTCGAAACTGAATGTGGGTTTTCTTGGGTTTTGCTGGCCTGTTCATGAACTTTGAATATAAATGAGAAATCAAATTATTTTGTTGTGTCCAAGAGCAATGTCGGACTGCACCGGCGTGATGTAACTCGAATCGGTTTGAGGTGCGACGCATTCGGCAATCTGAGTCTTGGTTGCTAACCCCAACTTCGCGAGCCTTGGACCGAGCGCTTTGATGTCTTCCGCCAAGAGTTGCGGTGTAAAAGGGCTGCCGGGTTCATTATCGATCACGTCGTAATTGATGTCGATCCCATACGTATTCTTCCACCAGAGGGCGTCGGCCCAAATCTGCTGCGCGCGCTCGCCGGGATGATTCGGCACCCACGGTTTGAGCAGCGTCGCGAGTGTGGGGTAGGTGGGACTGGAATAAAACGATGTCTGGTATCCCTTCGCATTAATGCGGTTCCTGAAATAGACCATGTACTTCCCAATCGTCGTGTCGATCGAAGGCGCCTGAAACAACGACCAGTCGATGGAGTCGCAATCGCCGTGGTCCATGCCGGTGCCATCGATGCGCGGACCGACCTCCCAGATGCGCGAGCCCGTGAGTCCCAGATCGTCAATGAGGTAGTCCAGCGTCTGGAGATTCATCGAGTCCATGAGCGCTGCGTAGATGCCCATGTTGCTACCGCCGGAATTGAGCATGCTGAAGAGGTCCCCGCCGTGCCCCCAGCCTTCAATCGTCTGATACTTCGTGGTGCTATCCAGCGTGATGGTAGCCTGCGAGTGCGCGGATGTGGCAACGCCGGCAAGGAAAAGGAGACAAAGGATTGCTGATTTCACGGAAAGAGAACACCGGGAGGCACCGCGGAGTCACATCTGCCTGATGCGAAGCTTGTACGCGGTGCGGTGTAGCACAGGCTCATAGCGCTCCCGATGATAGAGCATGATCGGGTGCGCCGTTTGGTCATTCGAGGCTCCCGTACTTCGGGTTGAGCCTCACCCGCTTAAAGAACTCAAGGTCACGCAGCGCGCCGAGTAGTCTGCCGGCCAAGACTGGGCCGAGATCAACCTCGAGCACGAATCCGTCTTCAAAGTCAAGACGGAGTGCGTGATCACCGATCAATACTGCATTTTTGATAGAATGCAGAACCAGTCCACTCATTACCCCTCAAAAAATACTCCCTTGCTCAGGCTCTGGTGGCAGCGGAGGCGTCTTGCCTTTCGTGATTTCTGGCAATGCCTCGTCGATTTCCTTGTCCTCATCGGCCGGGACGTTCGCGACGGCGGCGAGGCGGTCGCCTTCGTTGAGTCTCACGACGCGCACACCCTGCGTGTTGCGGCCCATGACGCGAATCTCCGCGACATGCTGCCGGATGACGAGACCGTCCTTCGTGACGCAAATCAGATCGTCGTTATCAACGACTTCCTTCATTGCGACGAGCTTGCCGGTCTTCTCGGTCGCCTTCATGGTGATGACGCCCTTGCCACCTCGGCGCGTGAGGCGATAATCGCTGACTTCGCTGCGCTTGCCGTAGCCCTCTTCGCTGACGACGAGTACCGTCGTGCCCGAGCGGCTTGGCGAGATCATCCCAATGACATGATCGCCCTCATCGAGCCTGACGCCGCGCACGCCGGCCGCGGTGCGGCCCATGTCGCGCACGTCCTTCTCGTTGAACCGGCATGCCATACCTTCGTGGGTGCCGATGATAATTTCTTGCTGCCCATTCGTGAGGCGCACGTCCTTGAGCGAGTCCTTCGTGTCGAGCGTGATCGCCTGCACACCAGCGCGGCGGATGTTGCCGAATGCAGAGAGCACAGTCTTCTTGATCGTGCCATGCTCGGTCACCATCGTGACGAAATGTGCTTCGTCGAATTGCTTGACGTTGATGAACGCGGTAATGCGTTCTTCGGCAGGCTTTTCGAGCAGGTTCGCAATCGAGCGCCCCTTCGATGTCCGCCCAGCCTCCGGCACCTCGTGGACCTTCAGCCAGTAGCACCGGCCACGGTCTGTGAAGAACATGATGTAGTGGTGGGTCGAAGCGATAAACATGTGCTCGAGGAAGTCGTCCTCGCGCGTGGCGGCGCCAGTAATGCCCTTGCCGCCGCGCCCCTGACGGCGATAGCCGGAAACCGGGAAGCGCTTGATGAAGCCTTGATGTGAGATCGTAACGACGACATCTTCTTCCGCGATCATGTCCTCGATCGTGAAGTCCTTCGTGTCGTAGACGATCTCGGTGCGTCGCCCGTCGCCGTATTTCTTCTTGATCTCGGCGAGTTCATCGCCAATGATCGTCATCTGCAGTTCCGGTGAAGCGATAATCGCCTGGAGCTTTTCGATGAGTTGGATCAGGTCGCGATACTCGACCTCGATCTTGTCGCGTTCGAGTCCTGTGAGGCGCTGCAAACGCATCTCGAGGATGGCCTTCGCCTGAATCTCGGAGAGTTTGAACTGCGACATGAGCCGCTTTTGCGCGGTATCGACATCCTTCGATTTCTTGATCGTCTGGATCACCGCGTCGATGTTGTCGAGCGCGATGATATAGCCTTCGAGGATATGCGCGCGTTTCTCGGCCTCTCGGAGATCGTACTTTGTGCGGCGCAACACGACATCGTTGCGGTGCTCGATGTAGTACTTGATCATCGAGCGCAGTTCCAGCACGCGCGGCACGCCCTTGACAAGCGAGAGCATGATGACGCCGAACGTCGTCTGCATCTGTGTGTGCTTATACAGATTATTCAGCACAACCTTTGCGACGGCATCACGCTTCAGCTCGATCACAACGCGGAGTCCATCCTTATCAGACTCATCCCGAATGTCGGAGATGCCTTCGAGCTTCTTATCGCGCACGAACTCGGCCATCTTCTCGATCAGGTTTGCTTTGTTCACCTGATATGGAAGCTCGGTCACGACGATGTGCTCGCGATCGTTCTTCTGCGTCTCGATAGTGGCGCGGGCGCGGACGATCACACGGCCTCGACCTGTCGTGTACGCATCGCGGACGCCATCGTAGCCATAGATGATACCTCCGGTGGGGAAGTCCGGCGCGGTGATGATCTTCATCAACTCCACGCTGGTGATCAAGTTGTTCTTGATATACGCGAGGCAGGCGTTGATAACTTCCGTCAGATTATGCGGCGGAATGTTCGTCGCCATTCCAACCGCGATGCCGGTCGAACCATTGACAAGCAAGTTCGGAATGCCGGCCGGCATGACGAGTGGCTGTTGCAGCGTCTCGTCGAAATTCGGGCCGAAATCGACCGTCTCTTTTTCGAGATCGCGCAGCATTTCGATTGCCAGTGGCGTCATGCGCGCTTCGGTATAACGCATGGCGGCCGGCGAATCGCCATCGACCGAGCCGAAATTGCCCTGCCCCTGCACCAGCGGATAGCGCATCGAAAAGTCCTGCGCCATGCGAACGATGGTGTCATACACCGCCGAGTCGCCGTGCGGATGGTACTTGCCGAGCACCTCGCCGACGACGCGCGCGCTCTTCTTGTATGCCCGGTTCGGCGCAAGCCCAAGCTCGTTCATGCCGTAGAGCACGCGCCGATGCACCGGCTTCAGCCCATCGCGCACATCCGGCAGCGCGCGCGAGACGATGACCGACATCGAATAGTCGATGTAGGCCGTCTGCATGATGTCGGTGATGTTGGCCG
>JADGPZ010000014.1 GCA_017882165.1 Candidatus Kapaibacterium sp. | reverse complement strand
CATCGCGAGCTATCCGAACGGCGAAGAGCGTTACCGAGAAGTCGATAACTTCCGGCGCCTCATTCAGGCGCTGGCGGCGCACAAGCTGGGCATGACGCGCGATGATTTTCGCGATATGATGCAGGGCACAAAGTCCACAAGTCCGCGCCCAACAAGCTTCTCTCAAGTTTCCGATATCAGCCCTGACACCAGCGATGAGAACGAGACGACGGTCGCGATTAGCCGCACGAACCCGAACTTGATCGTCGCTGGCGCAAACGATCTCTACGCGATGTACGACTACTCGATGCCCGCGTTCGTTAGCACGAACGGCGGCCGTTCATGGCAAACGCATTACCTGCCCGTCGTCACCCAGTTGGATGACCAGAGCTTTCCAATCCTCGCGTTTGGCGATCCGATGATCACCTGCGACGATCAGGGTATGTTCTATTATTCCTTCCTGATTTCTTCCGCCAACGATAATCCCTCGTCGTATATCTCCGACCTCATGGTCGCGCACAGCTCGGATGGTATCAATTGGACGCTCGGCAAACCCGTCGCCGGGAATAAGGTGCATACTACCGGTGACGAGGACAAAGAAACAATCGCGGTCGATTGCGATCCTGCAAGCGCGCACCATGGTCGGGTCTATATCGCCTGGCGCCACACCTCAAGCCCGAACAAATACGAGCTTTCCTATAGCGACGATCATGGGATGACATGGTCGAAGGCCAAGTCAAGGACATCCAAATACGGGTACTTCGAACAAATCCGCGTGGGTAAAGGCGGAACCGTCTTCCTCGTGACGAACTCTCGGAATATTGATTACGCGAATTTTGACAATGACACTGGAATGCATGGGATTGCAGTCTCGCGTGACGGCGGCCAAACTTTTCAGGACCATTATTTCGCATCATACTCTAATTATCCACCAATACCAGCCAGCTATCTTCCGAACTCACTGAAAGGCGGAATTAAGGCGTACGCCTATACGACGTTTGATGTCGATCCATCGAACAACAAACTCTATGCAGTGTACGGCGACTATAAAGTCCCGGATCTCCCGTCGGGAGGGCGTGGCTACGCGGTCCAGTATGGGGTTACATCGACCGACGAAGGATCTACCTGGAGCGCGTCGCAGCAGATCGGAACACCTGGAATGCTGACCGTCGATCACTTTCAGCCCTGGGTCACGTTCGATCCGGTGATTGGTAAGGCGCGGGTTTCCATGTATAGCTCCGAGGAGGATCGCGGCGCGAACCAACTGAGCCGGATGGTCCGATTCGATTTTGATGCGCTTGGGATTGCCGAACCGCTGGGATCGGATCTCTTCGATCCGAACTCGGTGATGAACCCGTGGGGCGGGTCGTTCATCGGAGACTATACCGGCGGCGATGCGTATGGCGGTACTTATGTCGCAGTCTGGACTCAGAACGATGCGCAGGGCACGACTGGCGGAGATATTTTTGCGTATGTATCCAACACGACTGGCTCTGGCGTGGGGAGCCAGATCAATGCACGTAAGGTCTCTGTGAGCGAGGTCTATCCGAATCCTTCAATGACGAAAGCCGCACGTCTTGCGGTTCAATCGAGCGAAGCCACGAGTGCAAGCATCCGCCTCGTGGATTTGAGTGGCAGAGAGGTGCTCCGCACACAGGCAACTCTTGCATCCGGCGAGAACAGTATTGAACTGAACCTGCTCCGTTTGCCGGCGGGCATTTATCGCGCGACCGTGACGGCCGGTGATGAGTCGTTCGAACGAAACCTCATTGTGCTCCACTAAGCCGCCCAATTGATGAAGGCCGCGTTCGCGCTTCTCGTTCTTCTCATGGCATCCAGTGCGGTTGCCCAGCAGTCGACCCTTGCTTCGCTGCCGCAAAGCCAATCCGCTGCTTTTCGGGCGGCGCTCAAGGAAGAGCTTTCCTCATATAAGAATGGAGAGTTCCTTTGGAATCGCTGCGACATTTTCCGGCGCATCGTCGAACGCCGGATTGCGGGCCGCTTAGGGACAGCACCAGACCTCTCCTCGGGAGTTGTACCAGAGGGTACCTCCGCGATGGACATCTCGGGAACGCCCTCCACGGAAGACGAAACCAGCATCGCCATTAGTCGGACGAATCCGAAGCTCATCGTGGCCGGTACCAATGATGACCAGATGTTTCGGCTCGGGATGCCAGCATATACGAGCACGGATGGAGGTGCGTCGTGGAACACAGTCCGGTTGCCGATGGCGCTCGGTAACGGCGTGCAATCGGGCGGCGATCCGATGATTATTCCGGATACCATGGGTGGATTTTTCTATGCATTCCTGATCTATGACTCCCTGGCCGAGCAGCAGCATTTCCCGTCGGTGACTGACATCATGGTCGCACACACTGGGGATGGTGTAACTTGGACGCTCGGTTCCAGAGTCGTCGGAGACACCGCGCCCACCATGGGATTCGAAGACAAGGAGACCATTGCGGTAGACAAAGATCCGCGAAGTCCCTTCTTCGGCCGGCTCTATGTCGAATGGAATCACTATGATTCAATAAGTGATGTCCTGCCGCAGTTTGCGTGGAGTGATAATGGCGGAACATCCTGGTCCAGTCCTATCATCCCCGATCCCAGCGCTTATTACTTTCCTCTGCTTCGGATCGGAAAGGATGGCGTCGTCTTTCTCGCCGAGAGTGACATCGGTGGGATGACCCATGCGATGCTCGTATCCCACGATGGAGGACTGACCTTCTCCCGGTATGATTTTGCAAACTATGTAGACTTTCCCTCTAGCCTCGACTGGACGAATAGTCTGAAGGGTATGAGGGGCGTCCGGGCCTTTCCTTATGTTGCGTTCGATGTCGATTCGCGCAATAATTCTCTCTATGGCGTCTATGGCACTTGGGACGATATTGACTCCTGCGCTGTGCTTTACTATATTGAATCGCACGATGAGGGGGCCACCTGGACGACACCGCAATCGATCGCCACACCAGGAAACCAGCAACGCGATCACTTCTTCCCCTGGGTCAGTTTCGACACATCGCGCAACAGAGCGTTTGCCTCGTTCTATAGTTCGGAGGAAGACGCACAGAACGTTCGATCTCGTTTCTCGCGTGTGGCACTTCCGGCCGTCGATACGTTTCAAGCTGTGGGCGCCGATCTCTTCGATCCTCGTTCGTGTCTTACAGCGGCCGGGTTCCACTTCATGGGAGACTACGCCGGAAGTGATGCGTTTGATGGAACGTACGCAGCCGCATGGACGGAGAACCGGCCTGGCCACTCCGATCCCGATGTCTTCGCCTATGTCGAGTCGCCGCAGGGCGCTCGAAGCGTGGAACAGATCAGTCCGAGCGAGCTTTCAATGGATGGTCCTTTTCCGAACCCCGTGATGGGCAATACTGCGCAAATATCCGTATCAGCAAATCCAGTAGGGATAGTGTTCATTCGCCTTGTTGACCTGACCGGACGTGAGGTGTGGCGAGAGGTTCTTAAGCGTAACGGTTCGAAGAACGTGGCGGTGCTGGATCTCAGCCGTCTCCCGGCGGGCGTCTACCACACCATCGTGTCGGATGACAATCAAAGTCTCGAACGAACTCTTGTTGTTCTCCGGTAGCGAGATGCTGATTGTGATTACAGATAATGGGCAACCCTTCCTGCCCGCGCGATTGTTAAGAGCTAACATGGCATACACACCGAACCGCGAGCCTTTCGGTGCATGGAATAAGCTGATACTTGCGTATCATCGTTATTCCGGCTCCTGGGCCTACCTCCTCCAGCGGCTGACCGGCATCGGTTTAGTCGCATATCTTTTCCTCCACATCTGGGCGCTTTCCTCGCTAACGCATGGCCGAGCGGTCTTCGCCGAAGAGATGAAGACGTTCAGTTCGCCGGTCTTTAAGGTCGGCGAATGGGCTTTGGGCGCGCTCGTGATGTGGCACGCGTTCAACGGCATCCGCGTCGTGATCGTCGATCTGGCCGAAGGCGCACGCTACCATAAGCAGTTGCTCGTCGGCGTGTGGATTCTTTCGGTCGCGACCGTGCTCCTCATGTTCTGTCTCATCTTCAGTAACGAACTCTTCGGGAAATAAGCTATGGCACAAATTCAACCTGTAGAGGAAGCGCGGTTTTTTCGGAGCTACTCTCGCCCCAAGAGTTCAGGTGCTTCGTCCTGGTGGCTCGTCCGGATCACCGGACTTGCTCTGATTCCGCTCTTAGTCGGGCACTACATTCTGATGCACTACAATCCGGCGAGCGGTCACGATTATGGCGAGACGGCCTCGCGCCTTGCATCGCCCTGGTTCAAGGGACTCTACCTCGCATTCATAACGATCGGGATGTACCATGGCCTGATCGGCATCTGGAACATCGTCCGTGACTACAAGTTTAAGCCCGCCGTCGGCATGACGATCTTCGGAGTCCTTGTGATCGCCGGTATTATCTTTCTGGCGGTCGGCTGGAATACAATCCTGACGTTCGACCCGCTGAAGCCATAATTCGAGAAAGACCGTTTTGCCGGTTCGCCCGAGTTCCTCATTCGGGCGGCTCGAAGTACCGCTATCTTCATCAGGTCTCTCCGGTCTAAGCCTATTATAGAGCCGAATTGACTCAATTACGACAATTTGGCTTGCGCTATGGAACTATTTGTATTAAGACTCAGTCTTATTAAGCGCAATAGATAACATTGCTCATTTGAACCACCTCCCATGAAAAGCCGGAACATGAACTTGCTTGGTGGGCTTCCGCGGATCTTTCTCGGACGTCAGCGGAGCGGTGCATCTACACCCGAGGGCATTGGCGCAGGCACAACAGCCCACCACCATTCCGACCCGCACGTTCGCAAGCCCCACACGACCTTGGCAGACCTGCACCGAGGCGATTCGGGGACGATCCAGAGCATCGGTGGCACATCGACAGCGCGGCTACACCTGATGGAGATGGGACTGACACCAGGGACGCGCGTGCGGGTCGTTCGTCTGGCCGTCTTCGGCGGCCCACTTGATATTCAAGTTCGGGGATACCGTCTCTCGCTACGCCGCGAGGAGGCGCGAGCGATCCTGCTTCAACCGAGCCATTCGTAGCGAGTCATCCTCCCGTGAACCAGATCACTCACGATCGCAAGAAGAACCTATCGCATTTCAAAAGCGACACCAAGAGCCTTGTCCCAAGTCAGTCTCGTGTGGTCAACACCATCGCGCTGGTCGGCAATCCAAATTCCGGCAAGACGACGGTCTTCAATGCTCTCACTGGACTCCGGCAAAAGGTTGGAAACTATCCCGGCGTCACGGTCGAGAAGAAGCAAGGCACCGTGCATTTGGGTCATGGCCACAACGCGATCGTGCTCGATCTGCCCGGACTCTATTCGCTCACACCACGCTCGCCGGACGAAGCGATCGCGCGCGAGGTATTGCTCGGCTTGCGAAGCGATACACCGATGCCCGACCTCGTTCTGAACATCGTTGACGCGACCAATCTCGATCGTAATCTCTACACGACCGGACAATTGCTCGAGCTGGGTGTACCAGTGATTGTCGTACTCACGATGACCGACCTTCTGGAGCGTGACGGACATCGCGTCAATGCGGAGTTGCTTTCCGCACGTCTTGGCGTCCCGGTGTGCGAAGTCGTTACATCGCGCAAACATGGACTCGATCAGCTAAAACGCCTGATCGCAACAACAACACCGCGCGATCACAACATCGCAGGTGCTTCCGGACACGATGATACTCGGTTTCAAAACGATCTCGAACACGCTGCTACGATCATCGAAGGCCGTTACACGTGGATCGCCGGAATCACGGAGGGTGTCGTCGAGCGCGTCACGGTGACGCGGCACGAGCGCCGAGCGGTCGATGAGAAGATCGACCGCGTGGTGATGCATCCGGTGTGGGGATATGTGATCTTCTTGGTCACGATGGCGGTCCTCTTTCAAGCGATCTTCTCCTGGGTGCAAGCGCCAATGGACTGGATTCGTGCGGCAATGCAAACGCTCGGCGTTGCCATCGGCAGCGTTTTGCCTGCTGGCGATTTGCGCGCCCTTTTGCAAGATGGAGTCATCGCTGGTGTTGGCAATACGCTTGTATTCTTGCCGCAGATTCTGCTCCTCTTCTTCTTTATTACTCTACTTGAGGACACCGGCTACATGGCGCGCGCGGCATTCCTCATGGACCGCCTCATGAGTCGCGTCGGGCTACACGGCAAATCATTTATCCCTTTGGTTTCTTCGTTTGCATGCGCGATTCCTGGCATCATGGCGACGCGCACGATCGGGGACCGCAAAGCGCGTTTGATTACGATTCTGGTCGCGCCGCTCATGTCGTGTTCAGCACGGCTACCGGTCTATGCGCTGATGATCGGAGCCTTCATTCCTGGTAAAGCCATTCTCACGATCGGTCCGCTTGTGGTGCTGACGCTTCCGGGACTCGTGCTCCTCTCGATGTATTTGCTCGGGATGGTCGCGGCATTTGCAATCGCGTGGCTCTTCCACCGGACGCTCATTCGCGGTGAAGCACCGACGTTTGTACTCGAATTGCCCTCGTATCATGCTCCGAACCTTAAGAATGTGATGTTGCAGATGCTCGAGCGCGCCGGACTCTTTCTGCGACGTGCCGGAACCGTGATCCTCTCTGTTTCCATCGTGCTCTGGGCGTTAGCGACGTACCCGAAACATCAAGAACTCCCGCAAGCGGATCGCGCGGCGCACTCGTTCGTCGGCATGTTTGGCCGCACAATCGAGCCGGCGATTGCCCCGCTTGGGTTCGAATGGAAGATGGGCATCGGCATCATCTCATCCTTCGTAGCGCGTGAAGTGTTCGTCTCCGCGATGGGCACAGTCTATAGCGTCGGAGACATCGGCACCGAGAAAGCTCAGTTCGACTTACAACAACGAATGAAGGCAGACGTCAACCCTGCGACCGGCGCAAAAGTATTCACCCCGCTGGTTGCGATTGCGCTGATGGTGTATTACGTTCTGGCGATGCAGTGCATTTCCACGCTGGCGGTCGTTCGGCGCGAGACAAATAGCTGGAAATGGCCGCTCTTCCAACTTGGCTACATGACCGTGCTGGCATGGGTCGTCACGTTCGGCGTCTATCAGGGTGGTAAATTGTTAGGGTTGCAATGATGATCGTTCAATCACTCATCGTGTGGCTCTTGGTGGCCGTTGCGGCGTGGCACGTCGGGAAACGTGTTCGCGGCATGGTGCGTGGCGTACTCGACTCCAAAAGCGGCTGCGCGACCGGTTGCGGCAACTGCGGCTATGCCCCCAAAGAAGACTCCCGTGGGAGTCTCCCTATCCTGATCGAGCTTCCCCGCTAATGATGAACTACTGTGCCAGATGCGCGGTAATCTCGACATACTGCGGCACGAGCGCGGGCTTTTGCGGCGCGGCTTTCTTCTTTTTCTTGCCGGCGGGTTCGTCACTCGTAGCGTAAGCAGGACCAAGATCGAACCGGCCAGCAGGAATCGTTGTGGTTACACTGGTGACTTCACAGCGATTCGAAGGAATGTTCTTACTGAGCAGCCACGAGCGCAGGCTTGCGGCGCGTGCTGTGGCGATCTTCTCCTGCATCGCGTCCTTCTTCGACGTGACCGGCTTGTCTGGATAAACCGTGATCGAAAGCGAGAGCTTCGCATTGTGCCTCATCTCGCTCAGGATTTTGTCGATCGCGATCGCGCCACGAGGATCGATCGTGGTGGTCTTCGGCAAAAACACCGGCGTGCCGATCTCGAAGCGCTGCCCATCGTGTAATGGGGTAAGCGTGACCGCGACCGGAATCTCCTGATATGCTGTGAGCGGCGGGATCACCAGTGTATCCTCGTGGTACATGTATTGCGGATCGTTAAAGACAATCCGGTAGGTCGCACCCGGATTGAGCACCATCGTGAACTTGCCATCGCTCTTTGTCTTCGATGACGTCACACGTTCCGTGCCTTTAAAGAATGCGAGCGGAAGCCCGCCGGGATGCGAGCCATCGGTGGTGGTCACCTCACCCTTGACCAGCGCAACGACGTTCGCAAGTTGCCGCGCAATCTGCTGCGCGTGAAGTGGTGAAACGGCTATCGACAAAGCAAAAGCTGCGGCAAGGCAAACAATCCTTCGGTGCATAGATATTAGAATGTTATGGGATGAAGGGTGCGGTCCTGACGAGTGACCGTGTAGGACTAAGAACACAAGGTAGAGACGAAAGTTACATGCCGATCCTGACAAATCTTCACTTGCTCACGACCCCGATCGCCATCCCATCGCCGATCGCGCAGATAACGCCGAAGAGTGCGCCCTCATGCGCGAAGGCTTGATTGAACTGCTGGATTGCGGTTACACTCGCGTAGTCAGAGTCATCGTTTGTCAGCGTTGATGCAATCTTGCCCCATGCGAGCGCATTGTCACCCGCGATCACACCGCCATTTTTGATGAGTCGTAGCGATTCCTTCAGGTAGTTCGAATAGTTCGGCTTGTCGGCATCGATCAGGATGAAGTCGAAGGAGTTGTCGGCCATCTTTTGCATCGCGTCGAGTGCCGGGCCGGTTCTGACCGTGACATTCGGAATCCCCAGATCTGCCAGATTCTCCCTTGCCACGAGTGCATGCTTCTCCGAGAATTCCAGACTGATGACGTCCCCTTCTGCCCCAATGGACCGAGCCATGATCGCCGCGCTGTATCCAAAGAGCGTCCCAACATCGAGTACGCGCCGCGCCTTGATCGCGCGAAGAAACACCCCTACGAACCGTGCCTGCTCCTCCGAGATCATAATCATCGGCATTCCGGCTGCTTGCGCACGAGCGGCCATGTGCTCCAGCAGCGTACGCTCATTCTCTGCGAAGTTGTGGACGATGTACTCGAAGAGCTGGTCGTTAAGGGGGGTGCCTTTCATAGTCAATAACAATCGGACGAATAGGACCGATAAGTCCTATTGATCTTCAGTGAAGAGTGAAGCATCCGCGCGAGGCCGGATGCCAAAGTGCTTGTAGGCCAGTTTTGTCGCTTCCCGGCCACGCGGCGTGCGAGCGATAAAGCCTTCCTGTATTAGGAATGGCTCGTAGACTTCCTCGATGGTCCCGCCTTCCTCGCCAACGGCGACGGCGATCGTGTTCAGCCCGACGGGTCCGCCGGAGAATTTCTCGATGATGGTCAGCAGGATGCGCTTGTCCATCTCGTCTAAGCCGTGCTCGTCGACTTCGAGCGCTTTGAGTGCGACGAGCGCGATCTCGCGTGTGATGCGGCCAGTGCCTTTGACCTGCGCGAAATCCCTTGTGCGATTCAGTAGGCGGTTCGCGATACGCGGCGTACCGCGTGAGCGGCGTGCAAGTTCGAGCGCGCCGTCTTCTTCGATTTCGACTCCAAGCAGCCGCGCACTCCGCTCGATGATGAGCTTCAGCGCCGCTGCGTTGTAGTAATCCAAACGGTTGGTGATGCCGAAGCGCGAGCGGAGTGGCGCCGAGAGCAATCCTGCGCGTGTCGTCGCGCCGATGAGCGTAAACGGCCGCAGCTCGATCTGCACCGATCGCGCGCTCGGGCCAGAGTCGATCATGATGTCGAGCTTATAGTCCTCCATCGCCGAGTAAAGATACTCTTCGACGACAGCCGAGAGGCGGTGAATCTCGTCGATGAAGAGCACATCGCCCGATTCCAACGTGGTCAGCAGTCCCGCCAGATCACCAGCGCGTTCGAGCACCGGGCCAGAGGTCGTGCGGATTTCGGCCTGCATTTCGTGCGCGATGATGTGCGCGAGCGTCGTCTTGCCAAGACCGGGCGGACCCGTGAAGAGCACATGATCCAGCGCCTCACCGCGCGCGCGCGCAGCCGTGATAAAGACCCGCAGGTTCTCGATGATCGAGACCTGCCCCGTGAACTCTCCGAATTCTTTGGGACGCAGCGACTTCTCGAACTCGGATTCGAGACGCTCGGGGGCTACGGTTTCGTTACGCTTGGCCAAAATTGAAATGACAAATTACGAATGACAAATGACAAATGATGAATCACGTTCCCCAATCTGTCATTCGTCATTGAGGATTAGCCTTCAAGCACCCATAGCGGGCATCCGCGGCGGATAAACCCTCGGACCTCGATATTGCCGGTCTTCCATCGAAAGTGGGCCAGCGGCGGCTCGAGGGTGAGTTCCGGCTTGCCCCACGTCTGGCCGAAATAGAGCAGGAGCACGTTCTCCACATCGTCGCTCGCACCAACGGCAATCGAGCTCACACGCGGCGTGATCGAAAGCCGGCGCAACCGGTTCGCGGCATCGGTAACGAATACCATGCGCATGTAGGTCAGGCGGCAGATGATCGAGTCCACGACGTAGACATGCACGCTCGCATCGCCGTATGAATGCGTCAGCGTATCCTCTTTCGCTTCGCGGATAGGTGCGCCGGCATCGTGGATCACGCGCCGGATGCTATCGAGCGAAATGCCCGGACGGATGCCGAGCAGGTGCAGCGGGTGATACTCCGCGACCGACTCCTCCGCCGTCATCTTTTTGGCGGGATGCTTTTTCACGTGTTGCGCGTCCGCCGTGTGCGTTGCCAGGAGGAGTGTGGTGAGGGTGAGAAACAGGAGGATTCGCATGAAGTCTATTTGAATGCAAATGCAATGGTACGGAATCGGAATTCGGCTACTAAAGGTTCTGTACTTCGGCATGGTGCAAACACCATTCTTATTACCGGTGTATCCTCCTAATAATCGCATCCGATGAATTTTGTTACAGAAGAACCGCAAATAGAATCGCTGCCGGCGTCTGATCGCCGCGCGATGGGCCGCGCGAGCGTTGCCGCCGTCTTTACCGGCGGCACCATCGCCGTCAGCGCGAACACGAAATCCACCGTCGTGCCGGTGCTCTCAGGCCGCGAGATTTTGGACCGCGTGCCCGAGATCGCGCAGTACCTGCCATCGCTGAAAGTCCAGGTACACGACTTTGCGATGCTGCCGGGACCGCACATGTCGCCCGAGATGATGCTCACGCTCGCCGGATTCCTCCGTGCGACCTGCATGGATGATGGTTCATCCACGGAACACATGGATGGCATCGTCGTCACGCACGGCACCGATTCGATGGAGGAGTGCGCATACTTCCTCGATCTTGTCTCAAACACCGACGGCCCAATCGTCTTCACCGGCTCGATGCACCCCTCGACCGACGCCGCATGGGACGGCGGACGCAATTTGGTCGATGCGCTGGCAGTCGCAGCGAGTGAGGAGTTTCGCGGTGTCGGCACCGTCGTCGTGATGAACGGGCTCGTCCACGCTGCAAACGAGGTGACGAAAATGCACACGATGCGCACGGACACGTTCCACTCGGCCGATTTCGGTCCGCTCGGCACCGTGAGCACGCTCGCGCTCGATGAGCCGCGCCGCAACCGCAATCCCAGAAACCGCACGCACATCCCGCTCTCGGAAGATGCGGAGCTTCCGTATGTCGAACTGCTGCTGACTTATTCCGGCATGGACGACTCGCTCTTCATCGCTGCGCTGAAGGCCGGCGCGCGCGGCATCGTTATCGAAGCGATGGGACAGGGCAACGTGCCGCCGGGTGTCGTCAACGGCATTTCTCGCGCGCGCGAAATGGAGATTCCAGTCGTCATCACGTCGCGCTGTCTCTCTGGACCGGTCCGCCCCTACTACGCCTACGAAGGCGCGGGCCGCGAACTCGAAAAGCTCGGCTGCATCTTCGCCCCCTATCTCACCGGCCCCAAAGCACGCATCAAACTGATGGTCGCGCTCGCCGCCGGGATGGACAAGGAGCAGATCAGGGGGCTGTGGGCGGGGTGAGGCCAGAATTCAGGCAAACCGCTCCGGTTCTTCGCATGTTAGTGGCGTAGGCCGGGTTTAGCCCGGCCATACGACCGGGTTAAAACCCGGCCCACTCAACGAACATGAGAGCTTTCGTTCAACGCGGCGTCTTCGTGCTTCTCGCGCTCCTCGCTGCGAGAGGGGATGGGTTGCGGGGGCAGTGGAAGATTGTGGCGCCGAATTTGTTTCCGGGCGGTGGTTGGACTTTTTTCGGCGCACTGCACGTAAAGGATGGCATCATTTGGGCCGGCGTCAATTCGATGATGTGCTCGCGGGATACGGGAAAGAGCTGGCAGCCGTCCTCGTTTACGGGAGTCATTTGTGACATCAACTTCTTCGATACAAGCATAGGCGTTATTGGAGCCCATGATGGGGTCTATTTGACTTCAGATGGTGCGAAGACTTGGCGAAATCTCTTAAGCGGATCATGGATCAGAAGTGTCGCGTTCGGGAGTTCAGTAAACGTTGTCTACGCATTAGGAGCCGCTGACAGTCTCTATGCTACAACCAATATGGGGCTCTCTTGGCGAAGGACCGGGTTTGGCCGTTCTGAGGCTACCACCTTTACGCTTGACAAGGCTGGGACGATCTATGTCTTCTCGTTCCGCCGCATAGGGGTGGGGCTCGGAGGATGGATCAATTCCTCAACCGACTTAGGGCAAACATGGACATCAAACGGCAATTTGATCGACGGTGACTCTTATACATTGATTAGAGATTCGTGCGACACACATTGGCTGTACCTAGCTAATGAAGACTATGCTCAGACTAATGACAACCTCTCACAAATATTTGTTAGTACAAATGCCGGCGCGTCTTGGCAGGCAGGCTTTACTGCGCCTATTGGGGTAATCGCGGGCAGCATCTCAGCAGGTGCCAGAGCCATTTACGCTGGGACAATGGATTCAGATGGAGTTCTCTGTTCGCTTGATCGTGGCAGAACTTGGAGGAGAATAGGAGGCCCATCGGTAGGTTGGGACGTACGCAATATTGTGGCATTTGATGACAGCACGGTGTTTGGAATTGATAAGAGCGGCAGCATCTGGGCTTGGTTCGATAGCGGCGAGTTTGCTCGGAACGGAGCATACACCTTCACAGTGAGTCCCGATCATCTTTTCTCGAGTGACAGTATCTTCCTTTGCCAATCATCGAGTACAAAGACATTCATAAGATCATGGGAGTGTGCACCTTCCAAAATTATTTCGGAAAGAATCATCGGAGGCGATTCCGAAGACTATCGAATAGCGAAAAGGGTCGGCTTCGTGTCGGGTTACGATTCACTTGAAGTAACATTCACTCCGTCCGATTCCGGGAAACGGACCGCACAATATGAATTGACACTGGACAACGGAATGACGATCCCCATTCCACTTCTCGGCTACGGCATTCCATCGGTCCCACTCAGTCTTTCGAGTTCTAACGAAACATCGGATACTCTGGGCGGTTCTATCTTTGTCCCGATCAGTATCAGCGGGCTTGCTCGCCCGGAGAATATCGATCTCGTCTTGCACTACGATCCCATGCTTGTCTATGACAGTTCAGTCGATCCCTCGAACATCAAGCTTGACATTCCCGGCGAGCAGTGGCCGGGGCGATCGAAGCTGCACATCGCGCAGGCGGCCTCCGGTGTGATTGCAGGGTATGCGCATTTCACTGTCTTCGCAGATTCCGGCGCGAAGCCGCAAGTTACGTTCGATTCGCTTACGGTGCTCTCTGCGGTTTCGCCATGTGAGTACACACTGCCTGCGGCCGTCACGAGCACGATCACACCTCCCGCAGGTTGCGGCACGCCGTTCCTCTCGCATTATCTCCAGTCCGGCCAAATCCCAACGTTCGGCATTCGTCCGAACCCGACCACGGGCGATGTGGAGCTTACATCTTCGCTGAATCTTGGTGATGCTTCGGTCGAAATGTACGACATCCTCGGAATGAAGCGCGGCTCGATCGCAGTCACGTTGGCAAAGGATGCACCGGCGCATCTAACTCTGCCGCAAGCGCCCACGCTGGGCGCGGGGATGTATTATCTGCGGGTCAAGTCAGCGGCAGGTGTGACGAACTTGCGGGTGGTTGTAGCGAGGTAACCCGCCAAGCGATTGAAGTTGATTCAGAAAAATGCATCAAAAAAGCATTGAAATTGGCTCGCAATCGCCGCTTTAAAGAATTCTTCACAGGCCTTGTCACAAACCACCGTTTCCCATCTCCTAATATGTAGAGGGGGTCATTGATCTTCTGCTTCCAATTTCAATGGGACATTCACCTGTTAGGCGCGCACTGGGGTAACAGCTCCAAGCGTAAGCCAGGGGTCCAGTCAATTGAAATGAGCGGCAGAGGAATCGGCCTCTTTTTCTCGGGTGTGAAGTGTCTGGCATGAAGTGCTTAGTGCCCGTGAAGTGTTAGCCAAACATGAAGTAGCTGTGGTGCGCGATCTTGATCTGCCTGACGGTTGAGGCCAGGGCGCAGTGGCTCGTACCGCCGCAGGGCTGGCTTGCGCGCGGCGATTTCGACCGGCCGCACGCGGTGGCGCGGCACAGAGGTCTTCGTCCTCTTGCGATGCCGCAACCGGAGCCGCACAACTGGCTCTTCCCAAATGTGAATGTCACATCCAGTCCATACTTCAGCCAGAATGAGCCGGCGGTTGCAATTAATCCACTCGACTCGCTGAACATAATCATCGGCGCGAACGATGACCGCATCTATAACCAGATGGGTGTCTATTCTACGACGGATGGCGGACTGACGTGGCTGAATCAGTTCTTGCCGAACAGCTCTTCCTGGAACGACTTGGCATACGATCCCTCGATTGCATTCGATCGCTTCGGTACCGCGTACTTCCTCTGCGGCCGCTCGGCCAACGATGGCACCCCTCAGCCACAAAATGATGTCGCGCTGTTTCAATCGTCCGATCACGGCCAAACGTGGCAGTGGAAAAGTGATGTCTTTGCCGATACCGTCTTGTTTGGCTCTGCTGATACTCTCGCTGATAAGTACTATCTTACCATTGATGTGAATCCGGCCAGCCCGTATCGCGACCGGATGTATGCAGTATGGGTGGACTACGGCCAAAACGATCCTCATCCGCGAATCGTCAGTTCGCATTCGAGCGATGGTGGGTCAAGTTGGTCGCATCGTGTGTACCTGACGAACCCAGGATTTTTCACCGCTCCTATTCCAGCCGTCGCACCGGACGGAACCTTGCTGGTCACGTTCACGCAGTACTGGGACTCGACTGCAATCTGGATCGCGCATTCGGCCGATGGAGGCGCGAGTTTCTCCACGCCGGGAGTATTTGGAACCTACAAGAATCTTGCGACTCCGACTCCAAATGACAATAATGGATACGAGACGCTTGGTACGGATACGGATTTGGTGATGATTAATAGCTTTGCTTCCGTTGCAGTCTCGGCGGCGGGCCCACACAAAGGCCTGGCTTACGTTTGCTGGTGTGGCAAGGGGATAGATAACATCCCTCATGTCTGGCTTTCGATGAGCGATGACGCCAAAACCTGGAGCATGCCGAAGATCGTAGATATTGATTTGGTGCCCAATGCTTATTCACGCTATTTTTCGTGGATTGCGACCGATCCACAATCCGGTGATGTCGGGATAGACTATTACGTATCGCCAAACGGTCCATCCAGTATTCTGAGCGATCTCTACATGGAGCACTCGACCGATGGCGGGACGACATTCGCGGCAAGACAGATTTCAAGCCTGTCTTCAAGCCTTTCAGTAAAAGAGGGGGCGCCGCGCCAGCCCGAAGGCCACACGCTCTGGTTCATCGGCGACTACATCAATATCGCTGGTTGGAACAACACCTGGCATCCGGTCTGGGCAGACTCGCGTAGCGTGACCGATCTCGATATCTACACGGCGACGGTTCAGCCGTTCGCTCCGATGCCGGTGAGTAATCTTGTCGCGCGAGATACAATGGTGAATGACAAGAAGGCTACCGTTATTAGCTGGGACTACACGCCGGAGACGACATTCGGCTACCCACTTTTGAATGGCTACATCTTTCTGACGAGGAAGAATTCTGGCAAGCTTGACTCGATCAATTCATCGACGATGCAGTTTGTGGATACGAGCGCCGGGCTTGGCTATTACAAGGTGAGCGTCCTCGCGAATGGCCTTGAGAGCGTGCGCGATAGCGTTTCGAATCTGCCGCGCTCGGTGCAAGGTGGCGGGAGCACCTCGGGCGTTCGGGTTGCCATTTTGCGGCAGCCGGCGACCGTTGGATTGCCGGATGCGATCACAATCGAATGCGAACGGCCCTGCTCGGTCACACTTCTGTTCTATGACGAGCTTGGCCGCGCAATCGGTGAACCGATCGAGGATGCTTTCCTCTCAAATAAGCACGTGCTCCCGTTCACCCCAGTATCCACTGGAGTTTCATTCTATGTGCTGCGCGTAGCAACGTCCGATGGGGTTTGGCAGAAAACGGGAAGACTGCTCGCCAAACCAAGCGAGTGAGTCCGGCGATCAAGACATGCGAGATCGAGGACTAAAAGTCGTCTTCCTCGTCCTCTTCTAACTCCTCGTCGTCGAAGTCGTCGTCTTCGAGGTCGTCCTCTTCGATGACATCATCGGCAACTTCTTCGACGTCTTCGGCATCGTCCTCTTCGTCGAGGTCATCATCCTCTTCTTCGAGGTCCTCGTCGAGATCGTCGTCATCATCGAAATCGTCATCCACTAAACCTTCGTCATCGCCGAGCGCCGAGGCATGGAGCGGGTCAATTGAAAGTTCGTCGTCGTAAGGGGTCATCATAATTTTTGCTATTGCTACTGCACCTAATGTACCGCCGGCCACAATGGCGCCGGCTCTAATTGCTTTTGTAGTCGGAGCGCCGGATCCGAGCGAAAGTTCTGGCTCATCGCCCTCCTCGAACTCGGTCTCACTCCGAAATTCTTCTTCTTCATCCGGTAACGCAAGTTCGGCTGCAAGTGCTTCCTCGACTGTGTTAAAAATCGGAAATATTCGATCGAGCTGCGTGAGCCGGAGCATGGACATGACGTCCGGCCGAACGCCGACGAGGCGCAGTTCGCCCTCGTGGATCTTCATTTGGCGCTGCGCCAGCAGCAGTGCCGAAATGCCGGCGCTATCGATGTGCTTGACTTCGCTCAAATCGACGATGAGCGCATCGATATCGGGCTGCGCGAGGATGAGAAACTCGGCCTTCAATTGGCCGGCATTCCGCGAGTCAAGTTTATCTTCCTTGAGCCGGAATACGGTGTTCGAGTCGCCCTGTTCTGTGGTAAAGTGCATAATAATATCTCATTCGCGCGGCGCCGCGCTCGATTCGTGTCCAACTATTTCCTACGAAACTAATAAATTAAAGGCGGCTTCGCTTGAAATCGGCCCGTTTTCCCCCTCAGCCATCGCCCACTTTGCGAGGGCGTTGGCTCAGCGGTAATCGGGACTGCCACAAATCTACGAATTGATTGGTTGGGATGCAAGGAAAATCGTCAACGATGAGCAACATTACATGGGATCGACCGAGAACATCCTGAAAGCGTGGCGCACCGGAAAGGTGGCGCCGGTCTATGTTTTCTATGGGGAAGAGGAATTCCTACGGAGCGAGCTGCTGCACCTTGCCGCGCAAACGCTCGTGCCGGATGAGGCAACCCGCTCGTTTAACTTCGATCAGCTCTACGGCTCGGATACCACCTTGCCGGACGTCGTTACCATGGCGTCGGGCTACCCGATGATGGCCGAGCGACGAGTCGTGATCGTCCGCGAGGCCGAAAAACTTTTGCGAGCGAAACCCGCAGGCCAGCCTGCCGCACGAAGCAAGAAGAAGGCCAACGGCACCGTTGATCCCCTGCTCTCATATCTCGAACATCCAAACCAGGACTGCGTCCTGATATTCGACATGGAGAAGTTCGGCGCGAAGAATCAATCCCCGTTCAAGGAGCTGGCTGCAAAAGCCGAAGTCGTTGAGTTCGCAGTGCTGAAGGATGCCGAGGCTACCGAGTGGGTCCGGTCGCGCGCCACAATGCACAAGAAGAAAATTGGAGCCGAAGCGGCGCGGCTGATGGTTGCGCAGCTTGGCATTGGGCTTGGCACGCTGGCAAGCGAACTCGATAAGCTTGCCACTTACGCCGGCGAGCGCGACGAGATCACTTCCAAAGACGTCGAGGCCATGACCGGCGCATCCCGCGAGCGAAGCGTCTTCGAACTCACGAAAGCAATTGGAACGGCGAACCGAGAACAGGCGGCCACGATTCTGCTCCGCATTCTGCGGACCGGTAAGGACC
The DNA here is from genome assembly GCA_017882165.1 of Candidatus Kapaibacterium sp. Lineage (GTDB taxonomy): Bacteria > Bacteroidota > Ignavibacteria > Palsa-1295 > Palsa-1295 > PALSA-1295. The sequence goes on along the minus strand of JADGPZ010000014.1, from coordinate 16,460 downwards.
AGCGCACCTTCGTGCTCATCATGCTGGCGCGGTATTTCGAGCAACTCACGCTCGCGCGCGAACTCGCCGCCGAACGCAAAAGCGAGCAAGCCATCGCCGAAGCACTGGGGCTCTATGGCGGCGCGGCCTACTTCGTGAAGGATACAATCGCCGCCGCCCGCCGCTACTCGCGCGAGCGCTTGGATGCGGCCACGAGTGCCATCGTCCAGGCCGAAGAAATGTCCCGCCGAGGCCACACCAACGACGAACTCCTGATGGAGATGCTGCTCATGAAGCTCATGCCGAGTGGATGAGCGATCATCCACATTAATTCCGGACGGTCAGTTTGCGTGCGGTGCGTTCGGTTGCGCTGGCGAGCACGAGGAAGTAATCGCCTTCGGCAACCGGCACTGGCACATTAACAGATTGGCTGCCGGCGCTGCTCGGTGTAATGGCGGAGCGATACACTTGCTCGCCGCGCGAGTCATAGAGCGTAACGGAAAGGTCGTTCGGCGCCTGACGGAGAATGTAATCCAGCTTCCACGTCTTCGCGCTGCCGGATGGATTCGGGCTTATTCCAGTGATGTCAAACAACAACGGTTTCGAGCGGAGCAGGTCGAGCATCATCGGATTCCCGCAGGCCGGTGCAAGCGCGAATGTCGTGCCCGGAATGCTACACGCGACGACCTGTGGCTCAACATCGGTCGCGAAGGAGTCGATCGTGATAGTCGTGATCGTGTCTGCCGCCAGCCGGACGCTGTCCAGCACATACACGAGCGGCAGGTCCAAACGCGAGAGACTCGTGATCGGGTTTGAAAGATGCACGCGAACGGACATGCCCGAACCCGGCTCCAGCGTCAGCGTGTCGCCTGTCACAAACTGCGAGCAGGTGCCGGTAAAGTCGAGCGCGAAGGGCGTCAGCAGATCGGTATTGTGACGCAGGTGGAAAACGTAGCTAAAGAGCGTGAAGGTGTCGAGCGTAGGGCGGAGCATCACAGGAATCCGCACGACTGCGCCGGCCGAGCGACTGGGCACCGTTGCGAGATATGGCTCGGGCGCTGTGTGGTTCGATGCTCGGAGTGGGATCACGGTATCGCGGGCTTTCGCTCCCTCATGGAGATAGAGATGCATTTGGAGCGCTCGCAATCCAGAAGTATCCGACAGGAAAAGAATGTTTCCGGTGGCCGAGCCTTGTGAAGCGATCGACATAGTCGAGAGCGTCGTGTGGAACTCCTGCCGCGTATCGCCCACGAGTATGAGAGAGTCGATCGTCATTGAATTGCAGCCCTCGTTCGCAATTCCGAGTTGCGTCGAGATCGGCTGGCAATACTTTGTGAAGAGCCGAATGGAATCGGTCGAAAGCAAAAGTGGATTCGCCGGAATGTGGTTGGAGACGGTGACCCAGAGCGTGGTATCAACCTTCCGCTTGGAGGTGTGCATGACGAGCCGCACCGGCAGCAACTGGTCGGTGCTATCCTGCGGAATGAATTGCACCAAGAGCCTCAGCGAATCATTGCTCGCCATCGGGAACCGCGTTGTATCGAATATGAGCGTCAGCGGAGGTGGCGCGACGATGGAATCTATATATAGTAACTCACAGCACTGATTGCTGAGCACGAGGCTGTCGAGCACCGTTTTGCACGCTGTGGATTGCAGCGCGAGCGCGGGGCGCGTAAGCGTAAGCGCCTCTGGGTGCCCCGCGTTGATTCCGACAAGAGTAATGATCGTATCAACGGATTGCTTTCTCGTGTGACCGAATACGTGGAGCGTAGCGCCTACGTTTCCGATAGTGTCGGGACCGAAGACGATCCGAATCGAATCTCGTGTTGAACTCAATACGGTGTCAGGCACGTGCTCCACTTGGAACGCGACATTTGAAGTGGCAACGGAATCGATTGTGATCGTGTCGCAGCCACTCGTCGTGATCTCAATCGCCTTCGTCTGCGGGACGCAATACTTGGTAGCGTAAGTGAGAAAAGCGCTGTCGAACACGAAAGTTGGTGGTGTGGCGATGGCTTCTGCGGTCACTGTGATCGTTGTGTCGTACCGTCTTCGCCCGGCATGGGCATAAACACGCGCAGGCAGCACGTGAAGACCGACGCTGTCGGGAGCAAAATAAAAACGAAGCAAGTAAAGGCTCTTTCCCAGTACAGTATCCGGGAAATGATTCGAGACAGTCACTTCTTCGGAAGGAATAATGATGGAATCGACGACCAAACTGCCGCAACCAAAGCTGCCGATTCCGATCGTATCCTCACCGACGCTGCAACCGGGAATTCGCATCGTGCTCGAATCTCGTGTCAGGGTGACGCCCTCGGCGAAATTGTTGCTGATGAAGAGACGGAGATCGCGTGTAATTGGATGCGCACCGGAATGACCATACACGCGGACCAGCGACGTGTCGTTCGCCATGTGGAATGGATCGTAGCGCATTGCGATGCGGGCGCTGTCGTTCTGCGCCAGAGCGATGGGTAACGCGCTATCGGCCGGCCACCGCATATCGCCGCGAAGACACGCGGCGGAATCGAGGATCATTGGAACACACGAGGAGGACGTAGCAAGGAATGAGAGTGAATCGCCGCAGGGATCTGGCGTCCAAACGATCGTGTCGGTGCTCAGAATAAAGCTTGCGTCCCGGGGATTTCCGCCGACCAGCGTGCTGTCGCCACCATCGGTCGTCTTCCACACACCGCCGTACGCATCGAAGGCATAGACGACTTCGCCGGAACAACCGGTGACGCAGAATCGCGTGTCGCGGCTGTTCGATGGACCGTGGATATAGTGCCAACTCGCCCCGAGATCGTCCGAGCGGAAGAGACCATAACTCTGTATCGGAGTCGGAAGGCTATCATTACTATAGAGGTAGCGACTCGTATCCGTTTGGATATAAAGCGTGCTCCCTTTGCCCGCAATCGTACCAGTGAATCGCATAGATCCAAATTGGTATCGCTCCCGCCACGTCAGGCCTCCATCGGTGGACCAGTTGATGGATTGGTGCGGAACATTAATCTGGGACTCGTTTGCGCAGAAGTAGGTGCGCGATCCGGGCGGACTATAGACCGACCAGGATTCGTATTGCGATGCCGTCTGCTGCCACGAACGGCCGGCATCGAACGTACACCAGAAATTACTCCCGCCGATATTTGGGTTCATTTCCGTGACCACCCCATTGAGGCTGTCGGAAAAAGCGATGCCATTACATCGCCGGAAGGCGCTGGTCCATGTCGCGCCGCCATCGGTGGAGTAGGCGGCACCACTCAGATTCGGTGGTGTGATGTTCTTGAACTGCCAATTGTCCCACATTGTAAAGACGATGAGTCCATTCTGCCCGTAGACACTTGTGATCACATGATCGAGCGCGAATGGATCGAACCAGGTGTTGCCGCCATCGGTCGTCTTCCAGAGCGACGATCCGCCGAATGTGGCTCCAGCATCGTAGAGCGCGGATGGGAAGATACTCGCATATCCGACGAGCGTGTCCTGCATCCAGATCGAACTGACCGCGCCGTTGATCAATAGGGGTACAACAGACGGAGTCCAGGTGGCGCCGCCATCGGTCGTTTTGTAGATGAAGCAATGCGGCCCTGCGTAGTCCTGCGCCCATCGTACACCGGAGCCGACGAGGCCGTGATCCTTATCGAAGAAGAATCCGCACCCGATGGACCGGCCAAAATCCGAGATGCGCTTCCAGGTATTTGCTTGCTGGGCGTGAGCCGAACTCCCGGCTGCGATCATCACGCCGAGGAGTGCCATCAATCCGATCTTACGCCAAGCGGTCATCGTGACACAACTTCCGCGTTGCGTGCGTTAGGGATGGTGGGTATTTGGTACATTACCGTGTCAGTCCTGCATTGCGCAGGCTCCTTGACTCATTGATGAACGCCGAAGGTTGAACAAAGTCACGATTGTAACACTCGCCGCCCTCGCTGGCGTTCTGATGGTTCTCGCCAGTTTGGCCGAGCCAACCATTGCGCGCCGGAAGCCTCATCACAAGGCCAAACCCGCGAAACACGCTCCCCAACAAGCCGCCCAAGCAAACAAAGAACTGGCCCGCATTAGGGCTGAAATCGCCAAATACGAGAAGGAATTGCGCGATCATGAGGCGCGAGAGGTGCAATCGAAGAAGCACCTGAAGGTCTTCGATGCTCGCTCCCGGCAGCTTCAACAGACCATCCAACGGCTCAAGGCGGAGGCCGACGCGCTCACCGAACAAAAATCGGAGGTGGATACGGAATTGACGCACACGGCGATCAAGCTCGATCAGATGAAAAGCGCGTATGCCCGTGGCGTGCGCTATCTCTACGAGTCGGGTTCTCTTCAAGAACATGACGAGAGCCAATACCTGCTGATGCCGGAACGTGAAGACTCCTCACTTCGAATGCGGTATTACGCGCAGGCCATTGGCCGCGCCCACCGAGCAACCGGCACGCAACTCGATTCGATGAAGGCTGCGCTGGGTGAATCGAGCACGCAGCTTGCCGGCTCCATTGCTTCCGAACATCAGGCAATCGGCAAGCGGACCTCGGAGGCGCAGACAATCGAGCAGCGCAAAGCCGAGGAAGCCAAGCAGCTAAAGCAAATTCAAGCGAACAAGGAGCGCCTTCGAAAACTGCTCGCTGAACGGCGCGCCAGCGCGAATAAGCTCGAAGCGATGATCGCGAACCTGGTTTCGCGCGAGGAACGAGCGACTCGCAAGGCCCGGAAATCTCACAAGGCTGTTCCAGAAGAAGAAGTTGTAGCTGGTCCGGCGCATGGCCCGCACTCGCTCAATTGGCCATCATCCTCGCACCACATCGTGCAAGGCTTCGGCGAGCACCGCAATACGGAGCTAAACACGATCACGATGAACCTCGGCATCGATATTGCCGCGTCAAACGGCTCGTCCGTCCTCGCGGCGGCCGATGGCGTGACCTCGCTCGTCTCTTCGCTGCCAAGTTACGGGACGATCGTGGTCGTCAAGCATTCGAGCGGATTGCACACGGTCTATGCCGATCTTGCAGCGGCCAGCGTCCACGCCGGCGAGCGGGTGCGGGCAGGGCAAGCAATCGGTCGGAGCGGCGCCAACGAGGAGAACGGCCCGGTGCTGCACTTCGAAGTCTGGAAAGGCCGCGCTAAGCAGAATCCGCTCGGATGGCTCAAGTAGTGAGTGGATGAGTAACGAGTGATGAGTAACGAGATAAGGCACTGGGTGCGAGCCGGAATACTAGTAATTTTACTCGTTACTCATCACTCGTTACTCGTTACGGCCCAGCCGATTTCGATTGCGCTCAAAGATTCATCGTTCGCTCTCCTCTGCACGGACAGCACGAACTGGAATGAGGCATGGATTGAGATCGACGGTGCAATGCCGGGTGCAAAGGCGCTGGGCGTCACGGATCTTGTTGTCAGCGGCCGCGACCGTGTTGCCGAAGTGCTTTCCGTCGATTCGATTGGCGCAAAATACAAAAGTCACCTGGCGCTCAGCTTCGTGCTCGATAACTCCGGCTCGATGTTCCATGCCTATGACTCGCTCACGAAGTATTGCGATTCCATGATCGCCGGACTTCCGCCCGGCGTCAGCGCGCAGGTCGTGACGTTCGACAATGCGGCAAGGACGGAGAACCATCTCTACACGCGACGCGCCTCGGTCTTCATTGCCCAGAGTGGCTTCCGGGATAGTCTCGCTCCCCTTCGCGCATTCTGGCATTTCTATGATACGATTCGCACACAATACACGCCGCTCTATGACGCAATCGCGGCTGCGGCCACGAATATCCACGAGAGAAGGTCCATGCATCGGGACGCTGCCCGCTCGGATGTACTCCTCGTCATTACCGATGGTGATGACAATGCCAGCCGGACTTCAATCGAAACGCTCAAAGAACTCCTGTCGGTGGAACATCTGCGGCTCTTCGCGATCAACTTCCGCACCGAAGCCGATAACCGCCTCCAGTGGCTTGCGCGTCATACCGGCGGCAAGCTCTTTGTTGCTGATGGCCTCTCCTCTCTTCGCTCGCAGCTCCGAAAGATCGGACTTTCGCTCACGCGGGAGTATCATGTAACCTATCGCTTTCCCTCACTCGGGCCGAGTAGTGGTTTTCATTGATTTCTTGGGCTCTACCTTACATCCCGAACCCCCAACTCGCCGCCGTGTGTTAGGAGGGCCATGACCATTCATACCCCGCCCACAGAGCACGCGGAAGAGATCAAGGACGCGCTGCGCCACAACGCCGAAGCCGAGCTCAGCGTGGGCGCTAACCCCGACGCCCTTACCGATCAGGAGCGCGAGCGCCGCAGTTCGCTCGAAGAACTTCGCAAGCTCGGAGTCGATCCGTTCGCGCAGACTTCGTTCGACCGCACGCACCTCTCATTCGAAGCGATGGCGCTCTTCGATGAGAATGCACCGGATGCACACCCGACCGTTTCGGTTGCGGGCCGCATCATGGGCATCCGTCGGATGGGTAAAGCCAGTTTCATCCACATTCAGGACGAGTACGGCAAGATCCAGCTTTACTTCAAGACCAACGATCTTGGAGAGCGGTACGACCTCTTGCGATTCCTCGATCTTGGTGACATCGTTGGCGTGAGCGGCTTCATGTTCCGCACTCGGACAGGCGAGGTTACGCTGCACGCCACATCATTCGAGATTCTTGCAAAGGCAATTCGTCCGCTGCCGGTGGTCAAAGAGGAGACCGATCCATTGACTGGAGAGACAATTCGGTACGCCGCGTTCTCCGACAAAGAACTTCGCTACCGGCAGCGCTATGTCGATCTCATCGTCAATGCGGAGATTCGCAAGACGTTTCGGACACGCGCAAAGATTATTTCCACGATCCGCAGATATTTTGATTCGCGTGGTTATCTTGAAGTCGAGACTCCGGTGCTACAGCCAATTTATGGTGGCGCGTATGCGCGGCCGTTCGTCACGCACCACAATGCGCTCAATTTCGATCTTTTCTTGCGTATTGCCGATGAGTTGTATCTCAAGCGATTGATCGTTGGCGGTCTGGCCGAGGGCGTGTATGAGATTGCGAAGGATTTTCGGAACGAGGGGATGGACAAGAACCACAGCCCTGAGTTCACGATGGCCGAAATCTACGTTGCCTACAAGGACTACGAGTGGATGATGACATTCACCGAAGAGATGCTCGCGGAGATTGCCCGTGAGGTGACGGGCGGCTCAACGCAGGTTTCGCAACCGGACACCTCAGTTCTGAATTTCACGCCGCCATTCCGCCGGCTTTCGATGTACGATTCAATTAAGCAATATGCCGGTGTGGATGTCAGCGAGATGAACGAGGATGAACTTCGGGCGACTGCGAAGCAACTCGAGATCAGACTCGAACCCTCGGACGGTGCTGGAAAGATCATCGACGAAATATTCTCGGCCAAGATCGAGCACCATTTGATCGAGCCGACATTCATCACCGATTATCCGCTCTCGATGTCGCCGCTGGCGAAGAAGCATCCCACGAAGCCTGGACTCGTCGAGCGGTTCGAGCTGTACGTGAACGGCCAGGAGCTTGCGAATGCGTTCAGCGAGCTGAACGATCCGCTCGATCAGCGCGCACGATTCGAGGAGCAATCGCGCTTGCGCTCGAAGGGCGATGAAGAAGCGATGGTGCTCGACGAGGATTTCTTGCGCGCACAGGAATATGGGATGCCGCCGATGGCCGGACTCGGATTCGGCGTGGACCGCCTCACCATGATGATGACTGGCGAAGAATCTATCCGCGACGTCGTGCTCTTTCCAGCCATGCGGCCAGAACGAGCACAGTAGCCTTTCATTCTTTATTCTTGTTTGATACACCTACATGACGAATCTTCTCGACCGCGAAAAAGCTGCTCTGTTTCCGACATACGACCGACTTCCCATCGGCGCCGTGACGCATGCTGAAGGCGTGCATATCCACACCGATGAAGGCAAGACCTATCTCGATGCCATTGCCGGACTTGGCGTGAACGCACTCGGACATTCGCATCCGGCCATCGTTGCCGCGATTTGCGAGCAGGCCGGTAAGTACATGCATCTCTCGAATCTCTATCTGCAGGAGCCACAGGTCGTGCTGGCGGAGAAACTTGCGAAGGCTTCCAGCTTCGAGCGAGTGTTCTTCACCAACTCCGGTACAGAGGCAGTCGAAGGTGCGATTAAACTGGCACGACGCTACTTCTCGAACGGTGCAAAGACTGAAGTGATCGGTGTAGCCAACGGATTCCATGGCCGGACGTATGGTCCACTCTCCGTCATGGACAAAGCAAAGTACCGGGACACGTTCGGTCCATTCCTCGGCGAAGCTTCTTGTATCCCGTATGACGTTGCCTCGTTGGAGAAAGCTGTCTCTGCCGGTACGGCGGCCGTCATAGTGGAGCCGATTCAGGGCGAGGGCGGCATCGTAGAGATCGAGCGCGAATTCGTTGAGGCGCTCATGACGCTATGTGCAAAGCACAACTTTCTCATCATCGCGGACGAGATTCAGTCCGGCATTGGCCGCACGGGAAAGTTTTTTGGTTACGAACATTTTGGACTGAAGCCCGACATCGTCGTGTGCGCGAAGGCCATCGGCGGCGGACTTCCGCTTGGCGCGATCCTCTCTCGCCAAGAAATCGCTGATGTGATGAAGGCTGGAGTTCACGGCACGACATTCGGCGGCAACGCTCTCGCGTGCGTCGCGGGAGCCGTCATGCTCGATCTCGTCAAGAAGACCTACATGGAGAACGCCGCACGCGAAGGCAACTACCTGAAGTCGCGTTTCGAATCGCTCAAGCAGAAATATCCGGCGCTGATTCGCGACGTCCGTGGACGTGGGTTGATGCTCGGCATCGAGTTCGCCGCGAATGCCAAGCAAGTCCAGCAGCATCTCTTCGGGAAGCAGATCATCACGAATGTCACTGCCGGCGAAGTGCTGCGGATGCTGCCACCGCTGATCTTCGAACGGAAGCACTCGGAGGAACTCGCCAACGCAATCGAAAGCGCGGTCGGGCTTATCGGTCAAGCATAAGACCCAGTTGCCGCGCGAGTTCCTTCGTGAGCGTCCGGCGGTCGAAGGCTTGCACCATCTGCTGGTTGATGTTGTGCGGTAGCGTCCTCTTGCGCCACGCCCGGTGGAGTTCGATGAGCGCACCGCTGATCGCCGTGACATCCCGTGGACGCACGGTGATGCCGGCGCCGTAATCGCGCAATATCTTTTCCGCCTCGCTCTGCTCTGGCACGAGCCCCAGGATCGGTTTGCCAGTGCCGAGATACTCATAGAGCTTACCGGGAGCACTTAGGTCGTCCGACATCGTCATCCACAGCACATCACTCGAAAGCAGCAGCGCAAGATCTTCGACGTGCGGCAAATAGCCGGTCGAGCGGACTATACTGGCAAGCCCCAGTTTTTCGGCGGCGCGGATATACTCGCGCTGGAGAATTCCGGCGAATACCAGCTCCAAATCTTTTCCCAGGGCTGGCTCGCGCTCGATGGCCAGACGCGCCGCTTCGAACATCGGCACCGGTGTCCGGCCAACATAAAAAGCGCCGCCATAGGTCAGACGGAATTTCTCCGGCGAACGATACTTATCGACCAATGGCATTGCATCGCGCAAGTCTTCCGGGTCGTAGCCGTGCGAAATGATTGCGACATCCTCGTGGCTCAGAAAGTTGTAATCGCGGAGCAAGACTTCCTTCATGCGGCGGCTCGCCACTGTGATTGCGCTCGATGCGCGGAGACACGCATCTTCGAGCTTTCGGGCATACGCCTTATGAAATGGCGTTGCGTAGAAGTTGAGCACGGGATTCGAGACCCAGGCGTCGCGATAGTCCATGAGGACCGGCACGTTGTGCCTCTCATGTAACTCGCGGGCAATGAGGAAATCGGTATAGGGCGGCGCGGTCGTAAAGATCGCGTCGATGCGCTCGGACTTAAAGATTTCCTCGGCTGCTACCAGCGCCGGTTTCATCCATTTGATGCGGCTATCGGGTTGATAGACCGTCTGCATGAGCTTCGTGCGAATGCGCTGCCAGCGGGCGCTGGGAAGCTTCAGCTTCTGACCATCTTTCTTCGCCAACTTCGGAGCAGGTGCGCCACTCTCCGCAGTCCGGACAATCCGGATGTAATCCTTCTCGATCAGCGGCTCGATCTCTGCCATCAGCGAGGGATCGTGCGCGTAGTATGGCGCATCACCGGCCGTCAGTACGATGGGCCGCCAGCCGAACTGCGTCAGGTACTTGACGAACTTGAGAGTCCGCTGCACGCCGCTGAGTCCCATCGGCGGGAAGTAGTAGGCAATGACGAGCACATTGAGTCCCGGCGCGGCGCCCGGTTCGAGGAGGTCGATATTCATTCATACAAAGATAACCGTCTGAACCGGGATTTCCGAGATTATTGGGATTTTTGGGATGGATTGCTTACCGATCCACGACGAATTTCCCCCTCGCGATACACCCATCAAGCCGAACAACGACACCGTAGATTCCAGCCGAAAGCAACCGCGCATCCAACGTAACTTCACGGCGATCAGCCTCTTGTGTCATCACCGTTCGGCCGAGTCGATCGAGAATCGTTATAGTTGCCGCACCTTCACCGTGACCAGTGAGTTCGCAGTGGATATATGTTGCGGCAGGATTTGGATTGATGCGAAGTTCCAACTCACCCATCCGCAACAACATCCAAAGCAGCGAGTCTCCGCAGCGGGGCGCAAGCGTGACAAGGACGGAGTCGTTCGTGATCGCCGAAGGCGAACAGCCGGAGTAATTGACGGCAATCGAACTCGAGGCAAGTGTGATATTACACGATAGCACGGGCGCTACTCTCACGACAAAACGAAGATTTCCGAGCTTGGTATTAACCTTGCCCCCATTCATAACGATAATTCCGGAAGCATCGACAATGAGCCGCACGGTATCGCCTGACATATCGAGACTGCGGAGGATGAGTGGTGAAAGAGTGGAGTCGAGCCCAACGGGCGTGAGAAAATCGGTATTCAGGATAAAAATGATCGTGTCGTTTGCACGACCGGTAATCTCGATTGGTTTTGTCGCGTTGGTCGAAAGATAAATTGGAATAGAAATTGTGTCTCCTGCTGGAGTCGAGATATTTGCGGGATGCAACTCGGTCCACATTTTTGCGTCCTCAAGCGTGCCATCACCGCCATCGGTCGTCTGCCAGATGCCTCCGCTATCATCGAACGCATAGATCACCCCGCCATTGCAGCCGGCGGTCACAAACCGCATATCGCGTGCGCCAAATGGCCCACCGATCGGAATCCACGACGTCCCGCCGTCATTGGAGCGATAGAGTCCGGACGAGCCAGTGACGGTCTGGATATAGAGGCGGCCAGCAGCGCCAGTTATGTGACCGGTTAGCGAAAGCTGCGGATCGGCAAATGTATAAAGTGCATTCCACGTCATGCCGTTGTCGATCGAGCGAAGGATCGAGCGAAGCGGACTAAGCATGTCTCCTTCATTCGCCAGATAATATGCACCCGCCAGGGTATCCGCAAAGATAGACCATGCTTCCGGAACGATGCCAGCGGGTTGGAGCCACGTCGCGCCACCGTCGGTCGTGGAATAGGGCGGATCCGCTGAGCGCATGATCGTAACGCCATGCGTCGCATTCGCAAACGTAACCATATTTGTATGCCCAGCGCCGAGAACTCCGGCCCGCCACGTCATGCCGCCATCGGTGGAAATGCCGTTCAGATCCGACCACGTCGTCAGCGCTATGATATTCGCATTTGCAAAAACGCTTGTTGCGCGATCGAAGCCAGCGGGCGAAAGGTCGCTCCAGTCCTGGCCGCCGTCCGTTGTGACCCAGAGCGACTGCGACAACCCGAAGATCGAGGCATAGCCCCTCATCCGATCGATCATGCTAATGGAGGTCACGGCTCCAGACTCCACCGGAGTGTTTGCCGTGCTCCAGTTTGCTCCGCCGTCGTTCGTAAGGTAGATCTTGGCAGGTGACGAGAAGTCGAACCGATAACCGCTGCCGATGAGACCGTGCTGCGCATCGAAGAAGAATCCGCAGGAGAGTTTCGAGTTGAATTGGGCAAGCTGGTTCCACGTCGCGCGAGTGGGAAGTGCGAGAGAAAGCAAAACCGCAATGACCAAAAAACCGGAGCGTTTCATCGGTTTAATGCCAACACTTCACGGCACCAAAAGGTACAGACGTGCGGGACTTCTACCGTCCGATCACGAAATGACCGCGCACTGCCTGCCCATTGCTCTTTGCGACGACAGTATAGACTCCATCTGGCAACAGGTGTGTGTCAAAAATGAAATCACCAGCCGAAAGCAATGGCTGTGATGAGACAGGCCTGCCGAGCGGATCGAAGAGTTCGAAAGATGCTGGGCCGGAGAAGTTGGATTCGACACGCACAAACGACGATGCCGGATCAGGATAAATACCAACGATGTCAAACCGGAGCGATTGATTGAGCGCCTCCATCATCAGAGAATCGCGGCAACCGAATTGTAGCGAGAACATCGTCGAGCTACCGCTGGCAGCCAGCGTACAACGCGCATACGACGAATCGGCCCCACCATTCAAGACGGGATTGCCGACCATGATTTGTGACGATGCAGAATCAGCGATGGACGCTTGATAGACAATCTGAGCGATCGGCTGGCTCGGATCAAGCGTCATGTTTGTACCCGTAAGTGTAAGGTGCAGGCTTGTCAGGTCGTCCGTCGTCGTCGATGTTATACTCAAATTCGCGCCCGGCACCGCGCTTGTGATGCTAATTGGCGTCAACAGATCGCTATTCCAATGGATGGTAAACTCGAGTGAGTTCAAGCCGAGGTTGGAGACGGCAATGTCTGGACTCAGCAGCAGCGTCGTTGTGTCCGATGCTGCCACGCTTATCTTTGTGAGTGCAGACAGAACGTGCAGTAATGGTGTCGTTCCAGTCCTTGCCACAAACTGGATCGTCATCATGCTATCGTTGGCGGCGTTGGTCGCAACCGTGAGGATGGCAGTGTCGGAGCCGACAAGGATCGGATGGTACTCGAGTATAACAGTCCTCGTCGCGCCCGGAAGGAGCAGCACGGAGTCTTGCTGCGGAGCCATCGCATACCCTCGGCCCGTGAGTTCAATGTGTTTGATGAGCAGTGTGTCCGTGCCGGCATTGGTGAGCGTGATCGTGGTATCGACAACGCGGCAGAGCGAACCCACACCGAGATCATGCAATGAATCGGCGACAAGATACAATGTTAGCGGCGAGAGTTTGGTGACGAAGGCGCTTCCGTGTAGATCGGGAGTGGTCGTTTGAAATGCGCCCGCAGTGATCGGAAAATCCGGGGAACCCGCCGCACCCGTTACAAAGACGCTACCACCAGAATCGACGGCGATACTGGTTGCCTGATCGTATCCAGAGCCACCCAAATACGTTGAGTAGATGAGTGACGATCCGGTCGTGTTGATTTTGGTGATAAAGCCAGATCGATATCCCTTGTTAGGATTGAAGAACTCGATGACGCCCGGAACGACGGGAAAATCACTCGATGATGTGGAGCCCGCAATCAAGGCATTTCCCGCGCGGTCGATCGCGATGCTGCTCGCGGCGTCATGGCCCGATCCGCCAAGATAGGTCGAATAGACGAGCGCGGTCCCCGCTGCATTCAGCTTCGTGACGAACGCATTCGAGAGCGCGTGATTGGTGGATTGGAAGGCGCCAGGTGTGACCGGAAAATCAGAGGACTCGGTCCCGCCCGTGACGAAAGCTTCTCCAACGGAATCGATTGCAATACCCGAAGGCACATCGCCCTCGGTGGTGTTTTTGTAGCCCGAACCACCCAAATAGGTGGAATAAACAAGGCCCGTTCCTGACGCATTGAGCTTCGTTACAAACGCAAGCACTTCATCGCTACCGTTCGAAGTTCGATAGGCCCCCGGAGTGACTGGGAAGTCGATCGCGGCGGTCCATCCGGTCACGAACGCATTACCAGATCTGTCCAGCGCGATGGCTGCTCCCCCGCTCGGCGCAAGTCCCGGCAGAGACGGTGGAGGGGACTTCGAGCCACCAAGATAGGTCGAATAGATCAGTCCGTTACCCCGCGCATTCAGCTTCGTGACGAACGCCGACCGGCCATCACTTTCAATGTTGTATGAGAACGCGGGATTCTTGGTCTGAAATGCCCCCTTCGTGGTGGGAAAATCAGAAGACGAACTGGTGCCAATCACATACGCTTCTCCAATCGAATCAACCGCGATGCCGGACGCGGTTTCGCCATCGCCATCGAAATAGCCATCCGATCCGCCTAAGTATGTCGAGTAGAGCAGCGCGGTGCCGGTCGCATTTAGTTTTGCGACGAAGGCATTGCCGTAATTGTAAGTGGTAGATTTGCTCCTTCTTTGAAGTGCTCCTGGCGTTGTCGGAAAGTCCGTTGAATTCGTGAAGCCAGTCACGTAGGCATTGCCCGCCGTGTCGATAGCAATCCCGGTGCCCGCATCGCCCCAGTTTCCTTCCGAACCTCCGAGATAGGTCGAGTAGAGCACATTAGTCCCACCTCGATTGAGCTTCGTGATAAACACGTTGTATCCCGGCGCGCCATTATTGGATGACTGATACGCTCCGGCAGTTACGGGAAAGTCTGTCGCGTACGTTGTGCCGGTGACGAACGCATTGCCCGATCGATCGACGGCGATTGCACTGCCGTAGCTGTGAGCGGAACCACCGAGGTACGTCGAGTAAATGAGCGGGTCGATCACGAGCCGCTTGGAACGATCGAACACACCAACGTGAAATGAAATCCGATTTCCGTCCGAGATTTGGAATGCACACTCAACGGGCCGGCGCACGCCGTCCGCATCCTGATAGGCAAGCAACGCATGCTCTTCGATATTGCCCATCGAAGTTCTTATTACGAGCGTGTTCGGACCGGCCAGTGCAATGCTATCCGCGCCGTCGATCGCCATTTCGATCTGCGAGGGATCGGAACCCGGTTCGATCACCAGATCATAGCGAGGTTCGCCACGATCGAGAGAGAATACGGCGTCGATACCAGGATAGAGGTTCTGAACCGTTACACCCTGGAACGAGCGAACGCCGGTTGCCCACTTCTTTGGATCGCTGCCGATGAAATAATTCGTCGTGCCCGACTCCGCTTCGGAAGCAACTACGCGTGGCTCTCCAGTGTGCAAGAAGGACATACGGACAACGTGGCCGATTCTTGTGATCGAATCGTGTCCGCTTGCGTGCTCGTAATTGTCATTCCCGCGAAGCGTGGGCGCGAGCCGGGAATCCAGACCCATACGATAAACCTCACGAAACCTGGATTCCCGCGTTCGCGGGAATGACAGTGTTGGCTCAGAGTGCTGAATGCTGTGGAGATCATAGACCATCCCCGAGTCGGTGATCCAGAGATTCACGTTGCCCGAGCGTAGCAGGTACTTTGCGCATGCGTCCCACTGCCCTCTATTCTCTTCGAAGCGGGGAACTTGCGCCTTTGTGCTCGAAGCGAGAAGCAGTAGCAGGAATATTCCGGTGTTCGCGTGTTTCATGTGCTTAACGCGCAAGGGTGAATGGTGCCGTCGCAGACTCGCCGCCCGCTGCGCAGCGTAACGTATAGACTCCATCGGGTAACGATGCGACATCGAGCGTGAAATCCGCATTCGTTTCCGCGCACGAATAGACCGTCTTCCCGAGAATGTCGAGGAGATCGACTCGCATCGGAGCCGGAGCGCGCATCGCAACCTGGACGCGAACGGCATCGCGCGCGGGATTCGGATAGGTCGAGATCGAAAGCGCATTCGGATCGGCCCCCGGCTTGTGCTCTGCGACGGAGGCCGCGCTTGCCGGGATCTTCGCGCGATAGAATCCGAACTCATACACAGCAGGCACGAGATACATCGTCCGCACTTCCGAAACGAGGATGGTCGTTGGATCGGGGAAGCAGATACTCGCGGTCGTCATCGAGACTTCCTCGCGATTCGTCGGAATGGGAATCCACGTCCAAGTCAAACCTTCGTCGGTCGTTTCGAGCACGGCTGCGGAATCGACCGTTAGAAATCCGACGCGGTCGTTCAGGAATTTGATGTCCCCAAATCCATGACTGATCGATGCGAGTTGTTCGACCGCCCAATTTTGTCCGCCGTCCGATGTCCGGTAAATCCGGCCGCTGTCGCACGTAAGGAATCCCACCGAAGCACTGCGGAAATAGATCGCGCCCAGAGCGTGGATGACGGGAAGATTACTGAGTTCGGTCCACGAGGCGCCACCATCGGTCGTCTGATAGACCGTATAGTGTATTTTCTCCCCATAATAAAAAGACTTTCCAGGCTGCACAATCAAAGTGTCCGCGACACGCAGGGTGACGAAAGCGTGGAGCGCATCGAGCGCGAATACTTGTTTCGGCGAGCCCTCATAGACCTTGCAATCAGGATATGGACTTACCGTGGGCTGCGGGATCGTGTCTGCTTTCCAATGGATTCCGCAATCGGTGGTAGCCAGGACACAACCGCCGCCAAGGGCGTAACCCGCATCGCGCGAGCCAAAGGACGGATCGCCAATGCTGGCATTGGTTA
>JADGPZ010000181.1 GCA_017882165.1 Candidatus Kapaibacterium sp. | reverse complement strand
GGAACTCGTATTAGTCCAGCTTCCGCCGCTGTCAGTCGAACGATATATACTGCCATTAATGGCTCCAGCAAAGTACTTTGCGCCGGAGATGGCAAGCGAGCCGACACGATAATCAGGCAGGCCAGTACTCGTCTGAGTCCAGCTTGAGTCTGCCGCATTTGCACCGAAAACCCCATCAATGAGTGTACCCGCGAAGAGATACGGACCTTCTACAGCAAGCGTCCGAATGACACCGTCTGCCAACCCTCTGCTAAAAGAAGTCCAGTTTTTTCCTAGGTCTGTCGATCGAAAAATGCCGTCACCCTCCGTTCCGGCGAAAAGGGTTGAGTCGATGATGACCATTACATTGACATAGGTGTTGGTTATCCCATTGTTCACCCACGCCCAATGATCACCAAAATCAGTTGAAAGAGCAACCCCGTTATAAGTTGCAGCGAATAGCTTCTCGCCCGACGCGGTAAATCCATTCAAATAACGGGCCATTACTCCGTTCTGCGTCTGAGTCCAGCTGACTCCACTGTCGGTTGAGCGAAAGAATGTGCCGCCCCAAATCCATCCGATGAGATTTGTTCCAACCGCTGCAAGTGACCCAAAACCGTGCCTCATTGCTGGTGCTGTTACGCGAGACCAGCTTGCGCCATTATCGCTCGACCGAAGAACTCCGCCTCCAGAGTCCGTAGCCGCAAGAAATAGATTGGTGCCGATGACAGCAAGAGAAGACACATTCGCGTTTGCGATACCGATGTTCGGACGCATCCAGCTTAATCCATTGTCCGTAGTGCAAAATACTCCATTTCCATCAATTACCACATAGAACGTTGAACCAATTTGAGCAAAGCCGACGGCCCCACCTTTCGGGAAACTGGTATCGACACGGGTCCAACTTGCCCCGTTGTCCATCGAGCGATAATCTGATCCATCATACATTCCAACAAAAAGTGGTGAAACGACGTCTCCTTCCTTCTTCAATACGCCTAAAGATGCAACTTGGCAGGTAGAGAAGCCGCTCATCGCCTTCCATTGCGCGCGCAAGGAACCGGCGCTTGCTGTTGCGAGCGCGGCGAAGACGAAGAGTGCGATGAGTCGCTTCGGGAGCATGATGATCTGGTTCTCTTGAAAGTGGCGTGCGGCGGGAAACGTGCCCGTTACTCTCGATGTGTACTGTGGAGTTGTACTCCACAGACGCTCGCCAATCGCGAGATGCGTCGAGTATAACTCGACGCTAGACGAGGGCGGGCGCAATTTCGATTTTTCAACGGCACCCCTCCGGAAGGCATTATATTGTTATCAGGATGATGGGCACCAGGCTCAGAGAAAGGATGACGGCTGAGGTATGAAGAAGGGGTAGCGTTCATGAAAATCAAATGCAAGAGAGAAATTAATTCATTTTCGATTAGCGATTGTGGAGCGGATTCGCGGTTATTCATGAAGCACAAACGCTCGCGCGGCCGAAGTGGCTTTCTCTGAGTCCTTATGAGCGAAGCGAAGAATCGGTTCGGGGTGACCATTGGCGTTACATCATGCGATCCTTCACTCCGCTTCGCTTCGTTCAGGATGACGTTAGTTGAAGTTGAGCCACTACTGGAAGTTGGGGGGACGAAATGCGAGTGCAACCCGTTTCCCACCCGCACACAATCTTTTTAGTTGAGCATGGCATTACTCGAAGTTAAGAACCTCAAGACCTATTTCTTCACGGACGACGGCGTTGCGAAGGCTGTCGATGATGTCAGCTATACCGTCGATCGGCGGCAGACGCTGGGCGTCGTCGGCGAGTCCGGCTGCGGCAAGTCCGTTACGGCGCTATCGATCATGCGGCTGATTCCCGATCCGCCGGGAAAGATCGTTGGCGGGCAGGTCATGTTTGATGGCAAAGACCTTCTGACCATAAGCGAAGAAGAGATGCGCCACATCCGAGGCAACAAAATCGGCATGATCTTCCAGGAGCCGATGACCTCGCTCAATCCGGTCTTTACCATCGGCGACCAGATCGAGGAGTCGATTCTGCTGCATCAGAAAGTCACGAAGGCCGAGGCGAAAGTGCGCACGATCGAAATGCTGCGGCTCGTCGGCATTCCGGCACCAGAGCAACGCTATGGCGAGTATCCCCATCAGCTTTCGGGTGGTCTGCGGCAGCGCGTGATGATCGCGATTGCGCTCTCGTGCAAGCCGGACATCCTTGTGGCCGACGAACCCACGACCGCGCTCGACGTGACAGTTCAGGCTCAAATCCTCGATCTCATTAACCGATTGCAGGAAGAGCTTGGTATGGGTGTGATCCTCATCACGCACGATCTTGGAGTCATTGCGGAGACGGCGGACAATGTCGCCGTCATGTATGCGGCGCATATCGTCGAGTATTCGAATGTGGACGAGATCTTCCACAACCCGCTCCATCCCTACACGGTCGGCTTGCTCGGCTCAATCCCAAAGCTGAACGTCGAGACGGAGCGCCTGATGACGATCGAGGGCACCGTGCCCGCGCCAACCAATTTTCCCGTTGGCTGCCACTTCAACACGCGATGCCCATACGCCACGGAGCAGTGCTATAAAGAGGAGCCGGCACTTATCGAACACGAGAAGGGGCACTTCGCGGCGTGCTTCCATTGGGAGAAGGTCAAGGCCGAGCGTCCGGCGGATTTGGTTGAAGCGTAAGGAGTTAGCGTCGTTATATCATTATGAACTTAAAGGCTATTATTGTTGTGATAGCAGGACTGCTCGCAAGCAGCAATGACTTCGCGCAGACCTCGAACACGAAGGTCAGCGACTCCACCAAGCACAGGTCCAGGGCTGGATTCTTCAAGCTGATCCATGGCTGGAAAGTCCACAACGACCCCTCGATGAAAGGCCATCGTATTCTGGCTGAGAAAGCAGATTCGACTCTTAAGTACGAACTGGGCGTGATCGAGCAGAGAATCCCCGGCTCGGTGATCGGTGAATTGAAGGAAATCCAGATTTGGCTGTCGCTCAATTCGCACAGCGGAAAGGTGCTCCATCTTTATCAGAGTGCTGCCAATTGGGCCAAGTCCCACCAAGACCTTGACCCGCGGATGGAAGGCAGTATCGAGATCCAGGCACCCGACTACGTGAACATGCCCCATGATTCCTTGCCGCTTCTAAAGTGGATGGCGTATGCGTATCATCAACAATCGCTGGGTCTGCACAATCCGCAAGTAGCCGAGGCGTTCCAGCATGCAAAATCAAGCCGGATTTATAAAGTCCAGATCAACGAACAGCAGCACTTCCCATTCAAGAATCATCACGATTACTTCGCAGTGCTGAGCGAGGCTTACTTCGGTGGCCCGCTCTCGTATGCTCCGTTCGATAAAGCCCGCTTCAAGCAGATGGACCCGCAAGGCTACGAGATGATCGAGAGGTTGTGGAAGGTGAAATAAGTCACCAGACGTTACGACTCTGGAGCAAACGCAAAATTCAGAAGCCGGTAGACCAGCTTCGCCGCAAGATAGGTGGCATGACGCGCCTTCGGATCGGGAGCCAACTCGACGACATCGAACCCCACGATCCGCTTTCCGGCGCGGTTCAGCTCCCGGAATATCTTCATCGTTTCATTCCACTGGAAGCCGTCTGGTTCGGGCGTGCCTGTTGAGGGCATGATCGCGGGATCGAAGTAATCAACATCGAAAGTAACATAAACGCTATTGGTCGGGAGCGCCCTTACAACGGCGTGCTGCCAGTTGCCACCATGATCGCCACGGCGGATCTCTGTTGCATAGAATGTCGAAATGCCAAGCTGCTTTGCATACTCGAATTCTGCCTTCTCTTGAGCACGTATGCCAACCTGAACGACTCTCGTCATCGGGAATCCTGCATCGGCGACACGGGCCATGAAGCACGCATGGCTGAATGGCGTCCCGGAGTATGCTTGTCGCAGATCGGAGTGAGCATCGAAATGGAGGATCGACATCTCCGGATGCTGAGCATGATGAGCCATAATCGGCGCAGTCGAAATCGTATGCTCGCCGCCCAAAGTGACCACAAATTTCCCAGCCGCGATGTGCTTGGCAACTTCCTTTTGTAGATGGCTCAACATGACTTTGCCGGTGAGTTTACCAAAAGCAAGCGGCGGAAGTGTGGCGATACCAAGATCAAAGCACAGCTCTCGAAAAAACTCATCATCCATGAATTCAACGAAATGCGATGCCCCGAGTATTGCTGCCGGCCCCTTTACCGTACCGCCGCCGTAGCTCACGGTCTTCTCGTATGGCGCAGAAAGGATCACAATCTTGCTCGTATCATACGCGCTCGATTGCTTCGGGAGACCAAGAAAGTTTTTCGATTCAGGCAGAACTCGCATTGTTCAAAGAATGGTATCGCGCTTCCAGCGCCTGTTATCGAGCGACGGATAGTCGGTGGTGTAATGCAAGCCCCGGCTCTCTTTGCGCCGCATGGCACTTTGAACGATCAGGAGGGCGACTTCTGCAATGTTCCTGAGTTCAAGCAGACCGACAGTCACTTTGGTGCGCCGGTAGTAGTCCTCAATCTCCTTACGGATGAGTTGGACACGCCGCAATGCGCGTTCGAGTCGATAGTTGCTTCGCACGATGCCAACGTAATCCCACATGATCTGCTGTATTTCACGCAGGTCGTGCGAGACGTAAATCCACTCTTCGGCATTTTCGGTGCCGGATTCATCCCACGGCATTAAGTCAATCGCCCCTCTTTTTCCCTTTTCGTCCTTCACTCTCGCGAGCAACTCCACGGCGGCACGGCGCGAGAATACCAGGGCTTCGAGCAACGAATTACTCGCGAGCCGGTTTGCGCCATGCACGCCCGTCATCGAAGCCTCTCCGGCCGCATAAAGGCGATGGATGCTGGTACACCCCTGCAAGTCGGTCACCACGCCGCCACACGTGTAGTGTGCTGCTGGCACGACCGGAATTGGTTGTTTCGTGATGTCAATCCCGTATTCCTTACACTTGTGATAAATGTTCGGAAACTCGTGTCGAATATTCTTAGCGGGCAAATGGGAGACATCGAGATAGACAAAGTCATCACCACGGCGCTTCAACTCCGCGTCGATCGCCCGGGCAACGATGTCACGTGGAGCGAGTTCCTTTCGCGCTGGATCATAGTGCTCCATGAACCGTTCGCCTGTTTGATTTCGAAGAATTCCTCCGGCGCCGCGAACGGCTTCGCTGATAAGAAAGGAGTTCGCGCCCGGAAGAAAGAGTGTCGTCGGATGGAATTGAATAAATTCCATATTCCCGATTCGCGCTCCGGCACGGCGGGCCATGGCTATTCCATCGCCTGTTGCGATGGCAGGATTTGTTGTGTGGAGATAAACCTGACCCGCGCCGCCCGTGGCAATCATCACACCGTGGCGCGCGCGAACAATATCGACTGCTCCTGTTGCCTCATCCAGAACATACGCACCATAGCAGGTGACCGTCTTCGGAGTTACCCTGCGGCCAACACGCTGATGGTCCGTCAGAAGTTCAACGGCATAGTGGTTCTCGATGATCGTGATGTTCTTGTGAGCCTGCACGGCCGCGAGCAGAGCGCGCTCAAGCTCGCGGCCCGTAAGGTCTTTGGCATGGACGATCCGGTTTGCGGAGTGTCCTCCTTCGCGCCCCAAATGGAGTTTTCCACCACGCCCGCGCGTGAAGCGGGCACCGAGATCGATCAGATCATTAACGCGCGCGGGACCCTCACGAACCAGC
>JADGPZ010000180.1 GCA_017882165.1 Candidatus Kapaibacterium sp. | reverse complement strand
AACCGGCAGATTGAAAATGCTGCGGAGATTGGAATGGAGCATCATCTCGGGATGACATGCGATCCAGTCGGCGGCCTGGTGCAAATCCCATGCATCGAACGCAACGCGTTCGGCGCCATCAAAGCCATCAATGCAGCGTCGCTGGCGCTGAGCGGCGATGGCTCGCATCACGTGACGCTTGATCAGGTTATCCGCACGATGCGGGATACCGGGGCGGACATGCAGGCGAAATACAAGGAAACGTCGCGAGGCGGCCTCGCGGTGAACGTGCCCGAATGCTGAAAAAACTTGACGTCGCACGGCTGATGCACATGATACTAACATACCAAAAATAAGATGACTGTAGCCGGGACAGCAGTAGTTAAAAAGTCGAAGAAAAACGGCTTACCCGGCACGATGCTTGCTTGGAAAGAAGACCGAGTTTCCGCATTCAAATGGAGGAAATAGCTAATGGCGAAACATACCGACTTCTTCACGACACTCGCAGCCACTGCCCTGCTGTCGGCAGGTCTGGTGGGACAAGCAGGCGCGCAAACCATCAAAATTGGCGTCAATGAGCCGCTGACTGGCCCGTTTGCCGCTTCCGGAACCTATGTCGTCAACGGCGCAAAGATCGCCGCCGACGAAATCAATGCCAAGGGCGGAGTTCTCGGCAAGAAGATCGAGCTGATCATCGAGGACAACAAGAGTAATCCCACCGAAGCTGCAGCGGTCGCGGAAAAGCTGATCACCGCCGATAAGGTTCCGGTGATGATGGGCGCCTGGGGATCCAGCCTGACGCTCGCCGTGATGCCCAAACTTATGGAATACAAGGTGCCGATGGTGGTGGAGACCTCCTCATCGGGGAAGATCACGACCAGCGGCAACCCTTACATCTTCCGCATCTCGCCGCCGTCGGCGGTTGAGGCCGCGGCCTTCAAGAACATTCTTCCGAAGATGTCCGTCAAGAAAGCCGATTTCCTTGTCATCAACAATGACTGGGGACGTGGCTCGGCGGAAGATTTTGGGAAGGTCCTCAAGGCAGACAACGTTCAGGTCGGCCTGGTCGAGACGATGGACCAGTCTGCTCAAGATATGAGCGCGCAACTGTCCAAGATAAAGGCGACGGATTCCGATACCATCATGGTGACCACTGCGGTCGAGCAGCTCACCTTGTTGCTGAAGCAGGCAACTGCGCTCGGGATCAAGAAGCAGATTATCACTACGGGCGGATCGCAAAATCCAGATCAACTTATCGATCAGGCTGGCGTTGCCGCCAACGGCACGTTCCACCTGACCACGTTTGCGCCCTGGTATCCGGACGATACGCCCAATCCAGCCGCAACCAAGTATTTCCTTGCTGAGTGGAAAAAGCGCGGGTTTAATTTTGCCGGCGCGACCGAGAGTTTCCGCGGCTATGACGGCATTCGCACCATCGCTGTCGCTATCGAGAAGGCGGGTAAGGCCGAGCCCGAGGCGATCACGAACGCCCTCTGGCAAACGGAATTGATGGGCCTGAATGGCAAGATCAAGTTCGAGAAGCAGGGACCGGCCGGAAAAGAGAGCGGCCAAAGCATGCCCAATGTCTACCTGATAAAGATCGACAACGCGAAGGTCATTCTTCCGAAACTGTAAGCAGACTTGCCGTGGGCATCGCCTCATTGACGCGATGCCCACGGTCTTTCTTTGCAACCTTCCGGCCATCCTCACCGGGCGGTGAAGGTTGATCTGGATAAGGCTCGATGACTGAATTTTTTCAACACATGATCAACATGCTGATCCTTGGCAGCACATATGCGCTGCTCGGGATCGGTCTGACTTTGATCTTTGGCATTATGCGCGTCGTGAATTTCGCTCACGGCGAGCTTTATGCATTTGGAGCTTATTTCGTCTACTTCATTGCCGTGCTGCTCGGGTTCAATTTCTTTCTCTCGCTGCTGATCTCGATCGTGGCCGGGGGCATTCTTGGTGCACTGATCGAAGTCATTTTGCTGCGCCCGATGCGCGGGGCCGATATCGACACGACGATGCTGATCATGATCGGCGCGATGATCGTGATGCAGAACACCGAGCAGTATATCTGGGGGGGCGTGGCCAAATCGGTCTCCACACCGTTTCCGGAAATGCCGCTGGTAATTGGTCCCTTCTCGGTTTCTTGGCTGCGACTCTTCGTGTTCTTTGCGGCGCTGGCGCTGATTGCGGCTGCCTATTTTCTGATCAATCGGACCAAGCTTGGGAAGGCGATGCGCGCCACCTTTCAAGATCGCGATACCGCGTCGCTGATGGGCGTCAACATTCAGGCGATCTACATGGCTACATTTGCAATCGGCTCGAGCCTTGCGGCAGCAGCCGGTGCGCTGCTTGGGCCGGTCTATGTGGTTTCGCCGCAGATGGGCAACATCGCGTCGCTTAAGGCATTTGCGATCGTTATCCTTGGCGGCCTGGGCAGCATTGGGGGGGCTACCATCGGCGGGTTCATTCTTGCGTTCGCGGAAGAGATGGGGGCGGGATACGTTTCCTCCGGCTACCGCGACGCGATGGGCTTCTTGCTCATCATCGCGGTCCTGTTGTTTAAGCCGACCGGTCTTTTCGCGCGATCGGAGCGAATTGGATGAAGCGGTTTCTTCCCTGGATCGCGCTGCTCGCGCTCACGTCCGTTCCGATGTGGCTCAAGGATCCCTATCTTCTGAATGCCTTTGTCACCACCGGAATTTTCATCGTTGCGGCGATGAGCCTCAACCTGCTGTTGGGTTACACCGGGCAGCTCAGTCTTGGTCATGTAGCCTTCTTCGGAATCGGCGCTTACACGAGTGCGCTGGTGTCACTCGGGTTCGATGTCGAATTGGTCGGCGGCTTTCGCGTGATCCACGAGCCGTGGCCGGTATGGCTTGGGTTTATCATGGCCATTCTGGTATCGGGGCTGTGTGGCTATATCGTCGGAAAACTCTCCTTCCGCGTTCGCGGCGCATATTTCGTGATCGTGACGATCAGCTTCGCTGAAGTCGTACGACTGGTAGCGCTGAACTGGGTGGAACTAACGCAGGGGCCGTTGGCGCTAACCTCTATCCCGCCTATGGCGCTCGGGCTGCCC
This sequence comes from Candidatus Kapaibacterium sp., assembly GCA_017882165.1. Lineage (GTDB taxonomy): Bacteria > Bacteroidota > Ignavibacteria > Palsa-1295 > Palsa-1295 > PALSA-1295. The sequence goes on along the minus strand of JADGPZ010000180.1, from coordinate 2,625 downwards.
GGCCTTGGCTATTTCGAGTTTTTCAGCAAGCAGTCGAATTTTTATCTGGTCCTCGGTGTTGTGGCGCTCTCCTACGTGATCATCAGCCGCCTGGTGAATTCGCGTATCGGCCGCGCCATGGTAGCGCTCAAGGAAAATGAATCGCTGGCTGTTTCCGTCGGTATCGATGTCACACGTTACCTTGTGCTTGCCGCCGTCGTTTCCGCCGGCATTGCCGGCGCGGCAGGGAGTCTTTACGCGCACTACCTGAAGATCATTGATCCGGATGTTTTCTTGTTTCTTTACACTGTTACGATGGTAATCATGGTGATTAGTGGCGGCAAAGGCACACTTGCGGGCCCGATCGTAGGTGGCCTGATCTTCGGATTCATTCCGGTGGTAGCGCGATCGTTTGCGGCTCCGGAAATCCAATGGATCCTCTATGGGCTCTTCATGATACTTATCGTGTTCGTGTTGCCGCAAGGCATCGTCCCGGCGATCGAGAAATGGTTCGGCGTTGGCGAGGAACCCGGTGTTCCCGGCGCGGCAGCTGCCAAGATACAGGACGCGCGGTGATGGACGCCCGTTCGACGCAAGCACAGCCTGCGCTGTCGATCGAACATATCGCGGTTCATTTTGGCGGTCTCGTCGCGATCTCGGACATGAGTTTTGTCGTGAACGAAGGCGAGGTCGTTAGCCTGATCGGCCCGAACGGCGCTGGCAAGACGACGGCCTTCAACGTAATCACGGGCTTCCTGCGGCCGACTCAAGGCGAGGTCCGCTACCGCGGATCGTCTTTGAATAATTTGAAACCGCACGAGGTCACGTCCCTGGGCTTGGCGCGAACCTTTCAGCGCACCAGCGTGTTCCAAAGCGTCAGCGTGTTCGAGAACGTGATGATCGGCCTGCATCGTCGCGGCCGTTCGCGGTTGTGGGACACGCTTCTGGCGCTGCCGCGTGAGCGCGAGTCAGAGCGTGAGTTGAGAGCGAGGGCTGCCGAAATTCTTGCGCTCGTGGGAATCGAACGCCGATCGCGGGAGTTGGCGGGGTCACTCGCTTATGGCGATCAGCGGCTGTTGGGCGTGGCGCTGGCGCTCGCGGCGGATCCGTCGATGTTGCTGCTCGACGAGCCGGTGTCGGGAATGAATGCGACAGAAACAGCAAGGTTTATGCACCTTCTCGATTGCTTGCGCGGACTTGGTGTCACGATTTTGCTGGTCGAGCACGACATGCCTATGGTGATGGGTGTGTCGGATCGGATCGTCGTTTTGAATTACGGTCGGATCATTGCCGAAGGGCCGCCAGCGGCAATCCAGGGCAATCCGGAAGTCATCCGCGCTTATCTCGGGCAAGGGGCTAAGAAACGTGCTAGAGATTAGCGATCTCGTCTGCTGTTACGGCAAAGTCGAAGCCATCAAGGGCATTTCGCTTTCGATCAAGCAGGGGCAACTTGTTGCGCTTATCGGCGCGAACGGTGCCGGCAAGAGCACTACCTTGCGTTCCATTTCTGGAATTCTGCCGGCGTCGTCTGGCCGCGTGGTGTTGGAGGGCCAGGACATTACGCGCTGCTCGGCGCGCGAAATATTGGCGAGAGGCATTGCCCATTGTCCGGAAGGGCGGCGGGTTTTCCCCGACATGACTGTTGAGGAAAACCTCGATATGGGCGCCTATCTGCGGCGCGACAGCGCGGAAGTCGCGGAAGACCGCGACCGAGTCTTGACACAGTTTCCGCGGCTTGCGGAACGTCGCAGCCAGGTTGCAGGAACGCTTTCTGGCGGTGAGCAGCAGATGCTCGCAATCGGTCGCGCGATCATGTCCAAACCCAAACTGATGATGTTCGATGAGCCATCGCTCGGGCTCGCGCCGAATATCGTTGAACAGGTTTTCGAGATCATTGATGGCATCCGCAAGTCGGGCACGACCATCCTGATGGTGGAACAGAACGCCTATGCTGCGCTCGACATGTGCGATTATGCGTATCTAATGGAAGCAGGATCAATCGTACTGTCGGGCCGCGGCAGCGAACTCATTGATGACAAGCACATCAGAGAAGCCTATCTCGGTGGTTAGCAGGGGGACTTCTGCCTAAGGAAGGTTACATTCCCTGTTCTCGCTCTAAAATTCCCTATTCTTGCAAATTTTTTCCCTGTTAATTTGCGCAGGGAAATGAGCGAAAAATCCCTGCGGCACAGCAGTTTCTCGCAGAAAAATCACCCTTCAGAGCCCAGAATCACAAATTTCCCTGTAAAATTCCCTGTTAGCAGGGAATTTGTGTGGAGACGGGTGCGATCAGCACTGCAGCCCCAGCCATAAAAACGCAAAATTCTGAAAACATTGAGTAATTAGACCTAGGTGGGGCGCTGAGCCACAGCGTGCAACACATGACTGCTTCACGGAGCGATCGTGTCAGCCGCAACTCATCTCTATCGAAGAAAAGCCATGTACTACTGGCGGCGCCGTCTTCCGAACGCGCTCGCCAGCTGGTTTCATAAACGTCATCTGTTCCTGAGCCTGCAAACACCCGATCCCAATTTCGCGCGGCGTCTGGTGGTCTTGCTCGATGCCAAATTGGAGGAGGTCGTGACGACCTTCGAGCAAGCTGAGATGCATCTCACTCCGCCCCAGGTCGACGGCTTGCTGCGCGAC
>JADGPZ010000179.1 GCA_017882165.1 Candidatus Kapaibacterium sp. | reverse complement strand
ACTACCGAATATCTCGACATATCGACTCATCAACTATTCTGCTCACGCTGGTTCGACTCTCATCTTGAGCACGCTTGACGACAAGACATCCCTATCACCCGATCTCACGGTAGAGTATACGTATGGCACTGGGGACTCCATCGCACAGGCAATTCTGCCTCACAACCAAGTGAACCTGCTTCCGTCTATTTCGTATCAGGACGATCGGACAAACGATCAACTCAATCCAACCGGAGGCGATGTCCTTTCTGCTTCGTTCGAAACCGGTCTTCCATTTACCTTTAACGGACATCCGAGTTCCGCGTACGTTAAGTTGGTCCCGCAAGTGAAGCTCTATCACGACCTCGGCTCGACCGGTTCCGATGTGATTGCGTTTCGGCTCCGAGCAGGCGGCAGTTATCTATACTACCAGAACGATCCCTTAAGAGCACCCTCTTTCAACCACCGATTCTTTGGCGGTGGCGCAAGCTCGAATCGTGGATGGGCCGACCAGGCATTGCTCGTCTCCGCCGACTCAAACTCAAAGGCAGCATTCGGTGGGTTCAACGATCTCGAAGGCAACCTTGAATTCCGGTATGCACCGTTCCAGTATCCTCAGGAGTTCACATCCTGGCAAAAATTCTCAAGCGGGATCCGACTCGTCGTGTTCTACGACATTGGCAATGTTTGGGACAATGTCTTTATGGAACAAACTGCGGCCAGGTCGCTCCGTATGCTCGCACAAACGCTCGGACTCGGACTCCGGTACAACACGTTCTTCGGTGCGATCCGCGCGGATTGGGGGCTGAAGCTATATGACCCGAGCGGACAATTCTCCTCCGACGTTGTGGCGATCACGCCCAACTCTCAAGGATCGTGGATCTTCTCGCAACGGGTTCCCTTCCGTGGCGGTTGGACGTTCAATTGGCATTTTGGCATCGGGCAAGCCTTTTAACGCCACGTTGCACTCTCTTTCGCGCTACGATGTTGCAGCAACCGATGAATTCTCGAACCTCTCAACGCATTCTTTGGACGGTCCTGATCTTCGCGCTCGTAGCACTTGGCTCGTTCGCGCTTTCGAAATGGCTGAGCGAACGCAAACCGGCGACGCGGCTTGATGACATCGGTGCGATTCCCGACTTCTCGTTGCAAAATGAGCGAGGCCAGACGGTCAAACGAAGCGATCTTCTGGGGCACCTCTGGATCGCCGATCTCTTCTTCACGCGGTGCGTAACAGTCTGTCCGATTATGACCGGAAAAATGCACGAGTTGCAGGATGCCTTGAAGGATCAGCCCGAGATTCACCTCGTCTCGTTCAGCGCCGACCCGACCAACGACACTGCCAGCACGCTCGCGGGATATGCATCGGCCTACCACGCAAACCCGAAGCAGTGGACATTCCTGACCGGCCCGGTTTCCGCAATCTACGCGATCACCAAAGATGGCTTCCATTTGCCGATCGATAGCGTGGGCGGCGAGCAGAATCCGCCGATCGTCCACAGCACGCGCTTCGTCCTGATCGATAAACGCGGCCACATTCGCGGCTACTATCTCGGCTCCGAGGAAGGCGTAACGAAGAAGGTCCTCGCCGCTATCAAGATACTCGAAGACGAATAATCAGAATGAGCATTAGCGATCTCCCGGCCCTCAACGCAACGCTGAATGGTACGAGTGCCGTCCTCTTGCTCGCCGCGCGTCAACGCATCAAGCACGGCGCGATTCGACAGCATCGGACACTCATGATCGCGGCGTTCGCAACGTCCATCGTATTCCTGATCTCCTACCTTGTCTATCACTTCAATGTCGGCGTGCTCCACTTTGGCGGGACGGGAATTATCCGCCCCATGTACTTCACGCTGCTGACAACGCACACGATCTTAGCTGCCGCTGTCCCAGTCCTCGCAACGATCACACTTCTTCGCGGGCTTCGCGGCCGCTATGCCTTGCACCGCCGTATCGCCCGATGGACCTATCCCATCTGGCTTTACGTCAGCGCGACGGGGGTGGTGATTTACTTTCTGCTCTATCAGATCTTCCCGACTGTTGGATAATCTCTCATAGGACCAATCGGTCCGATCTGACCGATTGGTCCTATCGAACCTCGAACAGATCTGGCTCTTTGAGCAGAGTTAGCACCGCCGCAATATCCTCGGACACATTCCGGTCATCCTCAAGCATCGGCATCCGCGAGCGCACCAGATCGTACGCCGCGCCGCTGCCCTTGCCGGGACGGAGTGGTTTCAGAAAATCGATGCCTTGCGCGGCAACGAGTAGCTCGATCGCCAGCACGCGCTCGACATTCTCGATCACTGTCCGCACTTTAAGCGCCGCCACAGATCCCATCGAGTTGTGATCTTCCTGATTGCCACTTGTTGGAATCGAATCAACGCTTGCCGGATGCGCCAGCACTTTGTTCTCGCTGACCAGTGCGGCTGCGGTATATTGAGCAACCATGTAGCCCGAATTCAATCCTCCGTTGGGAGCAAGGAAACGCGGCAACCCACCGGAGAGCGCACCATTCACCAGACGCTCGATGCGCCGCTCGGAAATACTCGCAAGCTCGCTCGTGGCAATCGCAAGATAATCGAGCGCAAATGCGATTGGCTCGCCGTGGAAATTGCCGCCTTCGAGGTGGGCACCACTACCCTCACTCGGCATGATCAACGGATTATCCGTCGCGGAGTTGATCTCGATCTCGAGCGTGCGGCGAACAAATGCGATCGTGTCACGCACTGCGCCATGCACCTGCGGAATGCAGCGGATCGAATAGGCATCCTGCACGCGCGGGTCGTGCTCCCGGTGTGACGCACGAATCTCGCTCCCAACGATGAGACTTCGCATCCGCTCGGCGACAAGTTGCTGCCCGGCGTGTGGCCGTGCAGCATGGATGCGCGCATCGAATGCCCGATCTGTCGCGCGCAAGGCTTCGAACGACATCGATGCCGAGATGTCCGCCAGATCGGCAAGTTGCGCAGCGCGATGCAATGCCAGACAGCCGATCGCAGTCATCATCTGCGTGCCGTTGATCAGCGCCAGACCTTCCTTTGCTTCGAGCCGAAGCGGTTCGATCCCAACCAGTTTCAAGGCTTCCCCTGCGGGCCGCGTGGTGGGCACCGACCCCGGCGCCCCTTGCAGTACGATCAGGCCCTCCCCCGTCATCGCAAGCGCCAGATGCGCCAGCGGAGCGAGATCGCCGGATGAGCCGACACTGCCGCGCGATGGAATAACCGGCAGAGCATCGGCAGCGAGGAGCTTCAGAAGCTGCTCGATCACAACCGGACGAACGCCCGAGTAACCCTTCGCCAGCGCGTTCGCACGCAGGAGCAGCATGGCGCGGACTACGTCTGGCGGCAGCGGCTCGCCAACACCCGCGCTATGCGAGCGCAACAGATTCTGCTGAAGCTGCCGGATCTGATCTGGCGGGATGCTCACATTCGCGAACTCGCCAAAGCCTGTTGTGATGCCGTAGATCGTCTCGCCGCGCGCAACCCAGTCTTCGACCAGCTTGCGCGACTCATTGACCCGCAGCAGCGCTTCTGGCGCGATCCGGACATCCCGTTCATTGCCCTGTGCAACGCGAACGACTTCTTCTATCGTGAGAGAATTACCATCAAGAATTAGCATCGCTACAAAAATACGACACCGGGCGGGCTTGCTCCCTGAAAGGTAGTGATTTGGGCGCGCGTACGTTTGTGCTTCATGAACTGTGGCGTTTCTGGCTCAATTCCGCATTTTTGCTCGTTGAAAGGGCGAGTTCCCAGGGAGCCGGAATTCTTCCGTTGTGCAATGTAGGACGCATTTCGCTCCTTACGTGTGTCCGTTCGTACCCGGCTTCCCGAGATTGTCGAGCTTCTGGTCCATCCGCTCGAGGAGCTGGAGCATCATACCCTGCGTCTCGACCAGCCGACCCATCATCTGCTCATTCTGCTCGATTCGTTGGAGCATCATCCCTTGTGTCCCGACGAGCGTACCCAGCATCCCCTCGTTCTGCCCGATACGCTCTTCATTCTCGGCCATACGCTTCAGCATCTCTTCGTGCTGGCGGTCCAGCTTCACTGAGTTCGCACGCACTTCATCGATGTATTGGTAGAGAATCGCTTCCCGATCCTCCAGACCCTTGAGCCGTCCCTCAAAATCATTTGCCATACAAAAGAAAGCTCCCGTAATGAGAATTAGTTCTCACACCTCTGACGAGAATTAGCATCGCTACAAAAATACGACACTGGGCAGGTTTGCCCCCTGAAAGGTAGCGATTTGGGTGCGCGCACGTTTGTGCTTCATGAACTGTGGCGATTATGGCTCAATTTCGAGCTTTTATTCGTTGCAACAACGAGTTCCCGGCATTACAAAAAAGCCAGCTTTGCAGCCTTCGGAGCACGCGCTCACTTGCAGAGAACTCGCCTGCGAGTAACTGCGACAGCCGCGCCACGCGGGGTATCTACCACCTGTTAGCAAGGCCATAGGAATTGGCGTAGATCGTCACGGAACTGCCACTACTTCCAGATAAGAACTGGAGTTGAACAGTACCAGCGGTACTGCCATTGACTACGAGTCCTGTAATTCGGACGGGGCCGTCATTGGCTTTGGCGTATTGGACCAAGGTGGGACTTCCGGAGGAAGTGATGCGATCGCACTGATAGTTGTTTACGGAGGCTCGAACACCCATCGAGTTTGCCTCGATCGTAGCTCCAGAAGGAATCGTGATTCCAAATGCCATTCCTCCAGCGCTGGCTGCATTGCATGATAGCTCGAAATCAAGAGACCAGATCTCGTTTGCCGCAATACTGAAACTCAATCCTGTTGCGTTGACCAATGTCGTGGACGAAGTTGTAAGATTGGAACTATTTCGTTTCAGGACAGCAACAGAGCCCGCTGCCCCCGAAATGGCAGCAAGATCGCTCGCCTGAATCGCCGATGAGAGAAAGTTCGTCCCGTTGCTGCGCAGATAATTTCCTGCGGCACCTGCGGTTCCAGGATACGTCGCCGTGGACCAAATGGGGGCAACGCTTGAACCAGAGAGCAGAATCTGGTTCGCCGTAGAGGTCGTCACCCATGAAAGCGTCCCAGTGCCACCATTCGCGAGCAGACCGCCCGCGTTCGAGGCCGGAAACGTCAGCGTCGCGCCCGGGAACGTGATCGTTGCGCTGCTCCCGAGCGTCGGCGCGAGGATCGTGAGCTTTTTCGTCTCGTCGCTGGCCGCGCTCGAGAGAAATAGTTTGTCCGCATATTTGTATTCCCATGTCTGCGCGCGGGCGCCCGTTGAAAGCACCAGCAACGCGAAAATCAAAACGGGGAGTCCGTTTTGAATTGATTTCATTTTTACCTCCTTCGAGATGCACGCGCTCCCCAGCGTGGCATCGCTTATGTCTCGTTTCTCTCCGCCGAGAAAAGAGGCGGAGAATCTACCTTACTTCACGCTCTCACCGAGAGAGCACCGAGGACCTCCATAAGACCAAGAAAAAGGCGAGGATTCAAAAACTTCGCAACGCCAGAGTCAGCTGTGGCGGTCATGAGATTATTGCACTCTATAGTTGAGCTTACTTCCGATCTTAACCGTAAGTGTACCACTTGTAACTTTCAGACCTTGAATAGATATTGTCGGTGTGCCTGTTCCGCTATTAACGATCCCCGTGATGTGAACAAAACCTTCCGCACCGGAAGTGGTCAAAAAGGCCGTCGCATCGCCAGTATTGAGCACATTAGTAGATGATATGGCACCAGTCGTAGAGGCTAGTGCCCCCTCATACACTACGAAGGCCGAAGCCGATCCTC
>JADGPZ010000075.1 GCA_017882165.1 Candidatus Kapaibacterium sp. | reverse complement strand
TGCCGCTATTGCTCATGCTGACCATCATGGTCTTCACGTTCATCGTCGAGCGATTCCTCTCGCTTTCCAAGGCGAAGGGCACGAGCGACATGACCAAGTTTCTGAAAAACGTCGAGACGCGATTGAACGAAGGCAACATCGATGCCGCAATCGATCTCTGCTCGAAGCAGCGGGGCACGGTCGCCAACATTATGCGCGCCGGACTCGAGCGATTCAAGGAGCTGAGATCCGAAGGACATTTAGATGCCGAACGCAAGATCGCTGAAGTTAAGCGTACGATCGAAGAGGCGACGATGATCGAGACGCCGCTCCTCGAGCGCAATCTCGTCGGACTTTCCACAATCGCCTCGATCTCGACCATGGTCGGACTGCTCGGTACAGTGCTCGGCATGATCCGGTCGTTCCGTGCTCTTGGTGAAGCTGGCGCCGCGAGCGCGACACAGCTTTCGATCGGTATCTCCGAGGCGCTCGTGAATACGGCGTTCGGTATCTTCGGCGCTATCATTGCGATCGTGTTCTATAACTTCTTCACTACGAAGGTGGACACGTTTGTCTACATGATCGACGAGGCCTCTCTGAATTTGGTGGAGACGCTGAACACGCGGTTTCTCGGTAAGGGCGATTACGCTGGATAAGCATTTGTCGCAGCGCGGTTTCCGCGCCTGACTTGGCGGGGAACCCCCGCCACTACAGAAGAAGAAGACTATGGCAAAAATTAAGATGAAGCGACACGGCTTCCGGCTGGATATGACGCCGATGGTCGATGTCGGGTTTCTGCTGCTGACGTTCTTCATGCTCACGGCGAAGTTCAAGCCGCAGAGTGATGAGGCGTTGCAGATTTCGCTACCCGTCGCCGTGGCCGACACAACCAAACTGCCGGACGTGAATCTGGCGACGATCAGCGTAGGACTCAAAGGCACCGATACGGTGATCCTGTTCGGCGTCTCGAACGAGAAGGACCGCGCGCCGATCCTGAAGCCGCTGAACCTGGCCGATCCGAAAACCGGACAGCCGCTCACCGATGCAGAGCTTGGAATGAAGGGCGACGTTCGCGTTTCGCTCGCTACGCTCGAAACGGTAGTACAGCAATCGCGCTTGCAAAATCCATCGATGCGATACGCGATCAGCGCGGACAGCGGGATTACCTACGGCACGGTCGATGACGTCATGCGCGCCTTGCAGAAGTATGGCGCGACGCGGTTCAATTTGGTCACGATGAATAAGGAGAAGAGCTAATGTCAGAAGTAGTACAATCCGGAGGCCGTGGACACAAAGGGAAGAAGCACAAAGCACGTCTCGGCGTGCGTTTGGACATGACGCCCATGGTGGACGTTGCATTCTTGCTGCTCACGTTTTTCATGCTGACGACGACGCTGCTCACGCCGCAGGTCATGGAGATTTCGTTGCCGCCGGACTCCAAAATCCCGGTGCAGATTGCCGAGTCGAACTTGCTTACGTTGCGCGTCCGTGCCGACCAGACGGTGTTCTGGAACATGGGCACTGAGCCGCCGCAAAAGATGGCAGAGAAAGACGTGCCGGCGATGTTGAAGGAGCACCTGAAAGTCAATCCGAAGCTTTCGACGCTCATCAAGATCGACCGCAACGCGAAGTATCAGGCGCTCGTCAACATGATCGACGACCTGAACCTGACGCAAGCGCAGTTGGGACAAACCGAGAAACGGTTCAGCCTCGTCTCGATGGACGATAAGGATCATGAGTTAGTCGGTAGTTTGTGACAAGAAATTTATGGCACTCAGTAATTTAGTCGTTGAAAGATTAGAGCAGTACGGCGGGATCGATCTCAAGCGGAACGCCCAGAAGTATTTCTCGAACGCGCTCGGGGTTTCGATCGCAATTCATTTGCTGGTGGTCCTGCTCTACATCGGCTGGTCGTGGTTCTCGAACGACGAGAAGCGCGTGCCGCACATCCGCATCCATTCGATTGCGGAGTTAGCACCGCCGCCATCGACCGAGAATCAGGATGAGATGCAGCCCGTCACGCCGCCGCCGCCGAGCGATGTTGTGCGGCCGAGTCTCGGTATTCCCGTGCCCGTACCGGACGCCATCGCGCCGCAGCTTACGCTGCCGAACATGAACGAACCTGCGCCGCAAGCGCCCGTCACGAACACTCCCGGAAATGCGCCCGTTGAACTGCACATCCAGACGCCTGTGGAGGAAGCCGAGCCTTCAAAGGACGAATTTATTGACGTTTCCGAAGAGCCGAATCCAATTCAGCCCATCGAGAAGTTGATTACATACCCAGAGGTCGCGAAACGAAGCGGACTCGAAGGCAAGGTCGTCGTGCAGGCGCTCATTGCGAAGGACGGACACGTCGAGAAGGTCGAAGTGCTAAAGTCGGACTATGACGTATTCAAGCAAGCCGCTATCGACGCGATGCTGAAGGCGAAGTTCACTCCGGCCCGTCAGAACGGCACGCCACTCCGCATCTGGATTACACGGACGATTTCATTTAAACTCCGATAGCTTCACCGCCCTCTCCGCAGTGGGCGAGGGAGAAAGTCATCATGACTTCCAGAATCCACTCGTGGGTTGACACGGCGGTTGCGGGGATCGCGATGTTCATCGCGCTCGTCCCCAATTGTTCGGCTCAGTACCGGCCGAGGATTATCGTTCATAGCGCGTGCGATACGCCTGTCGTGCAACAAGTGAAGCCGGCGGTGCAGGTGAAGGCAACGAAACAGACGGATGAAGATGAATACGTGGACGTCTCCGAGGAGCCGGTGCCGCTCGCCTCAGTCGAAAGTCTGATCAAATATCCTGAGGATGCTAAGAAGCATGGACTCGAAGGTGTCGTCATTGTCGAAGCGCTCATCGCGAAAGACGGTCATGTCGAGAAAGTCAACGTACTTCATGCCGACCATGACATATTCAAGCAAGCGGCGATCGATGCCATGCTGAAGACGAAGTTCAAGCCGGCTCTCCAGAATGGGACGCCGCTCCGACTCTGGATCACCAGGTGGGTTAAATTCCAACTCAAGAAGTAATGGTACCACGTGAGACGCGCCGCGAGCGACCGCCGAGCCGAATCTCGGGGTTGGTGTATATCCTTCTCGGAATGTTCGCGCTGTTCATTTCCGGGTTCGTCGTGCTCGTGCCGGGAAGCTTTTTCGGAGTCGATCCAAACATGCGCATCGGGTTTGCGCTGGTCATCGGCATCTATGGCGGTTTTCGGGTTTTCACTGGCATCACAGCCATTCAGAAGGCCGCGGAAGCCGAGGGCAAATTCAAGCTGAACGGGCAAGCGCCACCAAAGTCAAACGGCGAATGATCTCCCGGAGTACGTTCGAGGTCTTTTGGGTCGTCTTGATCCTCTTTGTCGCTTCCGGCTGCGGCAAGGGTGAGAATCAGCCCCAGAGCGAAACGGCCACCTATGGCTCGTTCGAACTTGTCGCCGATGAAGTGCTGAAGCCCGTGATCGATAGCCTCGTGCAAGGCTTTACGACAGAGAATCCGACGGCGAAGGTAACGGTCAAGTATGTCAGTGCCGGAGAAGCCGTTCGCGAGTTGATGAACCATCAAGCGCGGGCCATCATCATCGACCGAGGCTTTGTGCCGCAAGAGCGCGAAGTGATGGCGAAGGACTCAGTCACGTTTCCCGCTTTTCGGATGGCAGAGGATGGAATCGGATGCATCACCTCACGGCAGAGCAAGCAGGATACGGAACGACTCTCTGATATTCTCGAACGTATCCAGGAATTGTCGCCGCTTGTTTTTCCTGAGTACCCGAGCAGTATCGAGTACATTTTGGATTCCATGGCCGGAGCGAAATGGATCCAAATGATTCGATTCGCCACGACAGATAGTATCATAACGTACATAGCAAAGAATACTGGCGCGCTCGGGTTTGTCAGCTCTGCTTGGAAGCACGAGCTGGAGAATAAGAACGACAGCAGCGTGAAGTTTCTGCCGATCATTCCGCATGATCTTAGTTCGCAAGGTATTTCGGAGCCGGTGATGCTGCACATTGCCTACATTGCCGAGAAAGCATATCCGCTGACGACAATAGTGAACGGCTACACCACGGAAACCGCGAACACAGTGCCGCGCGGATTTTTTGTCTATTGCATGACGGCCCACGGGCAGACGGTATTCAAGAACTTCGGCCTTCTGCCGAAGACACAGCCGATCAAGCTGGTGCCGGCGAAGTGATTATTTATTAACCGGCGAGTCCGCAGAATTACTCAAGTGTTATCGTAGAAGATAGAAAATGTTGAGAATGAAAAAATTGAAGCTAATCGTATTTCGGATTCCACTGGTCCTATCGGTCGTATTGGTTCTATTGGTCCTATCTGCTAACCAAGCCTTCGCTCAGGCGACCGACGCGCGGGTTAAGGCAGCCCTCCGCCTCGTCGATCTGGGTAACGCTCGCGAAGCGGCGGCGACGCTGCAGCAGCTTGTTCAGCAAGAGCCAAAGAACGCCGAGGCGCATGCCGGTCTTGCGCTGGCTGATGTCGATCTTGCGTTGATTCCATCCGCCCTCACCGAGGCACAGACCGCTTTCGATATTGACCGGCACAACGTGCTCGTCCGCATTGCGCGCGGGACAGTCTATGGCAAGCAAGGCCGCGTGCAGGACGCGCTCAAGGATTTTCAGGATGCGCTCAAGTCGAATGACAAGGAGATCGGCACGTATCTCGCGCTTAGCCACTACTACATTTCGATCGACTCGCTGAAGCCTGCCGAGATTCTGCTCTATCGTGCACAGCAGACGAACGACAAAGACGTTCGTTCCTATCTCGGTCTCGCGGAGCTTTACGAACGTCAGCGCATTCCCGATCTGGCAATCGGTCAGTACGAGCAGGCGTTGCAGCGCGATCCGAACGACGTGATCGTTCACGCAAAGCTTGCGGGGTTGTACTTCCGCACTCGGAAGTACAACGAGTCTGCCGGTGAGTGGCTCAAAATCATTCGCATCGATTCTACATATTCCGACGCATATTATCGAATCGCTAATCTATATTTCCTTGCTCACCAGTTCGGAAACGCGGCGATGTACGCAACGCGCTACGCGGCGCTTCGGCCAGACGACATCAATGGCCAGTGGCTGTTGGCCCGCGCGTTGACTGAGAACGGCCAATACAAGGAGGCGCTTCCTGCGCTCCAAGCTGTTTCATCGAACGATTCGCTTCGCGCACTCTCGCAGCTTTTGCTCGCACGCAGTTACTTTTTCTCGAAGGATTTTACGAAGGCGCTCGACATCTACCGAAATTCGAATTCGCTCGGACCGCTCGATCTCAGCAACTACGCCGCGATCCTCGTCACACAGGGTGATACGGTGGGCGGCATCGAGCAGTACAAAAAGTCGCTGGTGGGTGATACGATCCGCACGGCGCAGGAGAAGCTTCAGACGCAGATCGCGATCATCAATCTTCTCTACAAGCAAAAGCGGTACGAGGAGGCGGGGCAGATTTTCGCTGACCTAGCACAGGCATCACCATCCGTTCATTGGTATCTCTCTGCAGGGCAGGCTTACGGATCCGCCAAGAAGCCGGAGTTGGCGAAGCAGTATTATGATAAGGCGCTGGCACTCGAACCGAATTCCGTTGCAGTTCACTATCAGATCGCGTTCGATGCGCTGACGACCGACGCCGGTGCGCCAGCGGCACTCGAAGCATTCGAGAAACTGGAAGCTACAGCGAAGGCCGCTGGTAGCGCGGATACAGCCGCGCTGGCCGAAGGCTTCCAAGCGTATCATTATGGTGCCAAGAAAGACTGGCAAAAGGCGAGCGAGCATCTTGAGGAAGCAGTCAAGCCGCTCGAAGGTGGTAAGTCACCGTTCCTTCTAAATTTTGAATTGCTCCTCGCGCAGTCGTATCACCAACTGCACGAGATCGAGAAAGCAAAACTCTGGTACGAAAAAGTGCTGAAGCTTGACCCTGAAAATAAGGGCGCAAAAGAAGGGCTTGACTTCATCCGGCAGAGCGGATCCGATGAGAAGCAGAGCAAGAAAAAGAAGTAGGGGCCGCCTCGGTCGCGAACCCTCTCGCCCATAAAAGTAGTTGTTTGCCAGCTCCCAGCCGGAGGATTCGGCCTGGAGTATTCCTTCTCGAATTATGATCGCTCTTAGCACTCTGCATGGCTTCTGTACTCTTAGTGGATGGTGATCAGAATACGGTGCTGACCTATCGCACCGTTCTAAAACGCGGCGGACACCGAGTCTCGGTCGCCTCGACGTTCGAGGATGCGATCCGCCTTTTCGATACCGAAGGCGCGGACGCGATCGTGGCCAATATGGACACGCCGGGTAAGTCCAGTATGGAGTTTGTCAAACTCATTCGGCAGCAATCGCCGGCAACCGGGATTATTGTAATGACTGGCGTCGGCAACGAACGCAACGGCATTCAAGCCATGAAGTCCGGAGCGGATGTTTTTGTCCGGAAGTCCGACATCCAGTCAGAGGAATTGATCCTCCTTGTAGAGAAGGCGATCGAGAAGAGCAAGCTCCAGACCGAGATCACACTGCGCACTCGACTCGCATCTATGCCGGATGGCTTCAACGACATCATCGGCGAGGATTCGCATCTGCTCGAAGTCCTGAAGGTCGCACGCAAAGTTGCTCCTACGGATTTGACCATACTCATCACTGGCGAATCCGGGACCGGGAAGAAGCTGTTGGCCCAAGTGCTTCACGCGAGTTCTTCGCGCCGATCCGGGCCATTCGTGCCGATCCATTGTGCCGCGCTACCCAAAGCCTCGCAGGAATCCGAATTGTTCGGTCATCTCAAAGGTGCGTTCGCGGGGGCCGAGACGCACAAGAAAGGCTTCTTCGAAGAGGCTTCCGGCGGCACGATCTTCCTCGACGAAATCGCGGAGTTGGAGTCGACGGTTCAATTTAAGCTTCTGCGCTTCTTGCAGGAGCACACGATTGTTCGAATCGGTGATTCCAATCCCATCCCGTTGGATATACGGGTGATCTGTGCATCGAGCAAGGACCTGAAGATGCTGATCGGCGAGAAGAAATTTCGTGAAGATCTTTATTATTGCATCAACGCGATTACGCTCGCACTTCCGCCGCTTCGGGACAGAAGAGGAGACATTCCGGCGCTGTCGCAGAATTTTGTGGAGCGTTATGGCGGGCAGTTTGGCCGTTTCACCCTTCGGTTCTCTCGCGAGGCGATCGAGCGACTAACGACCTACGACTGGCCAGGTAATATTCGCGAGCTTCAGAATGTAATCGAGCGTTCCGTACTCCGCTCCGATTCCGACGAGGTAGGGACCAGTCATCTGCCGAAAGAAGTGATGGAATCCGGAAGTACGGTCGCCGAGCTTTCGGGAGATAGCCCGACGCTACAAGAACTCGAACGCCGCTATATCCTAGGGACGCTCCGCGACTGCCGGGGCAACAAAGGCCTGATATGCGAGCGCCTTGGCATCTCGACGACGACCCTTTGGCGGAAGCTCAAAGTGTATGGCGAAAGCGAAAAGCGGTTGAATCCGGGATAGTGGTAGACTAATTAGACACTCACATGTGGTTCCTGATCGCAATTCTCATTCTTGTATGGCTCATCAGCTTCATCACGTTCGGCTCGGCAGCGTACTGGGTACACGTTCTGCTTGTGATCGCCGTCGTGCTCTTCGTGCTGACACTTGTGCGGAGCCGAAAGATGGTGGTTTGAGTCCCGAACGGCAGAGTTAGAATGAGCGTTGCGTGTTTTCTCACTGTAATTCATGTCAGAAATAGAACTTCATCACCCCCCGCCGTTAGCTCCGGCCGCCGCGCCGGGTGAACTCCCGACGAAACCGGTCATCGCGCCGAGTGTCAGTGGGGATGATGGCAGCGTCTGGACAAAATGGCTTACGCTCCTTGGCGGGCTCTGGGTATTCGCGGCTCGATTTTTCAAAACGCTCGCGCGTCCTCCGTACGAGTTTCGAGAGATCGTCCGGCAGCTCAACGCGATCGGCTTTCGCTCGATGTCACTCGTGACCGTGGTTGGCGTTGTGATCGGCATGGTGCTCACCATGCAGAGCCGTCCGACAATGCTCAAGTTTGGCGCGGAGGCATTTATCCCCGTCATGGTGGCCGTCAGTGTGATGCGCGAGCTTGCGCCCGTGCTGGTCTCTGTTATTTTGTGTGGCCGGGTCGGTGCGGGAATTGCGGCGGAGTTGGGCTCGATGCGGGCCACAGAGCAGATCGATGCAATGGACGTGGCGGCGCTCGATCCATACAAGTTTCTGGTATTCACGCGCATTATGGCCTGTATGATCGCGTTGCCGCTCCTTACAATCTATGCCGATTTCCTGGCGCTGATTGGCTCCTGGATGATAGAAAAACTTTACTCCGGGATGAGTATTGGCTTGTTCATCAATAGCGTTCAGAGCGGTGTCGATTTCTCTGACTATCTGCCCGGGGTCGCAAAGACCATCTTTTTTGGATTTACCATTGGCGTCGTCGGCTGCTTCGAAGGCTACAACTCGAAAGGCGGCACGGAGGGTGTCGGCAAGTCCGCGACAGACGCTGCTGTTACGAGTTCGCTGCTCATTATTCTTCTTGACGTTCTATTCGTCAAGCTTACACTCATGTTCTGGGGGCCAGGATGAACCTCTTTCACCGCCACGAGAAAGAAGCCACCCGAGAGTACCCGCTGCTACAAGCGGATCACCTCGCGATTGCGTTTGATCGCCCGGTTCTGCGCGATGTGTCGATCACCGTCGATCACGGGGAAACGCTGGCCGTGCTCGGCAAGAGCGGCACGGGGAAGAGCGTGTTGCTCAAACTTATTGTTAGCCTGCTCTCGCCGGATAGCGGTTCGATCCTTTACAAAGGCAACGATGTCACCCGCCTGACCGAAGAGCACCTCATGGAGCTTCGTAGCGAGATCGGATTTCTCTTTCAAGGCGGTGCCCTGTTCGACTCGATGACGGTCGGGCAGAACCTCGACTTCTTTCTGCTGAAGCATACCGATCTTTCGATACAGGAGCGCGAGGAGAAGATCGTCGAAGCGCTCGAAATGGTTGCGCTTGCTGACGCCATCGACAAAATGCCGAGTGAGCTTTCCGGTGGGATGAAGAAGCGCGCGGGCCTTGCGCGCTCCATCGTACTCGAACCGGAACTCATGCTCTATGATGAGCCGACCACCGGACTCGATCCCTTGACAGCTTCGTCGATAGCAGAACTCATTCTGGGGCTTCAGACCCGGCTCGGCATTGCCTCGATCGTCGTAACCCACGATCTTCCGACCGCCTTTACGGTGGCCGATCGGGCTGTTATTCTCAACGAGGGCGTTGCGGTTTTTAGCGGCAAGATGGAAGAACTGGAGCACTCCGAGGATAAATTTCTTCGGGATTATCTGAGTGCTTCGCAGTTGAATCGGAATCGTCGTGAAGGAATTCTCCACCCAACCCAGCGGATGCCGACCATACCGGAGTCCGCCGGCCGAGCCGCCTGAAACGGCTTTGCCCGATCATACGTATTAGCATTACCACGCCATGAAACGCAAAGCCGTACCACTTCTTAAGATCGGGATCTTCGTCCTCGCGGGATTTGTGATCCTGATCGTCTTCATATTTTATCTCGGCAGCAAGGAGAAGCTCTTCTCCTCGACGACGCAGGTACGGTCGCGTTTTGCGAACGTGAACAATCTCAAGCGTGGCGCGGAAGTCGACATGGCCGGAATCAACATTGGAAGCGTCCAGGAAATCCGGCTTCCTAGCAACGCTCGCGACTCGGTTACGGTCACCATGAAAGTCATCACCGACGCCATAAAGCTGATCCACACCGATTCGAGAGCGATGATCACGACTGCGGGACTCATTGGTGACCGGCTCGTTGTCATCTCGATGGGCAGCGATTCGACTCCGGCCGTTGAGCCGGGCAGCACAATTTTGGGGCAAGCTCCGCAGGATTTCGCGAAGCTCTATGACACTCTGACGGCCGTGATCGAGCAACTCGATTCGGTCGCATTTGAGGCCACGAAGCTCGTCAAGAAGATCACAGAAGGGCATGGTACCCTTGCACTTCTCATCAACGATGATTCGCTCTACCGGAATGCTAATCGTATGGCCGCCAATGCCAGCGAGACGTTTGCCCATGCCAAAGATGCCGTGGACCGAATGGAGTCGAATTTTGACCGTGTCTCCAATAGTGTGAACGACGTGGTCGGTCGCATCAATCGCGGCGAAGGCTCGCTCGGCAAGTTGCTCTCCAAGGACGATCTCTATGAGAACGCCCGCAAGTCTACCGAAAGTCTCGTTGCATCGAGCTATGATCTGCATGATGCACTCTCCAAGATCGCGCTCGGCTCCGGCCGCTTTGCCGAAGTCATGGAAGCATTTAAGCATAACTTCCTTGTCAAGAGTTACTTCGAGGACCGTGGCTACTGGGATGTCCCCGAATTCGAGACCACCATCGACCGGAAGATCGACTCACTGAAGCGCCTGCAACAGAGCATCGAAGCACACGGCGGCGCGAAGAAGTGAACTCCGATCAGGCGGCCAATGTCTGTTGGATCTCCGATAATATTCCGTCCTCTAAGTGAAACTGCCGATCGGCCTTTTGCGCAAGCTCCAGGTTGTGCGTTGCAATTAGGAACGTCTGTCGGTGCTTTCGCGAAAGATCGAGAATGATGTTGAACAGCAACTCGCTGTTGTGCGTGTCGAGATTGCCGGTTGGCTCGTCAGCTAAGATCAATGCGGGCTTCATCATAAACGCTCGCGCCACCGCGACCCGCTGCGACTCGCCGCCTGAGAGCATCGAAGGCCGGTGATCGAGGCGCTCCGCAAGACCCACGTCGGTCAGTAACTCCACTGCCCGCTCGCGCACTGCCGCGAATTCTTTCCCCGCGATCATTGCCGGCATCGCCACGTTTTCGACCGCCGTGAACTCCGGCAGCAGATGATGGAATTGGAAAATAAACCCGATCCGCTGATTTCGGAACGCACTCTTTGCTTTGTCGTCCATCGCGGCCACGTCGCGGCCCTCGATCTCGATCTCGCCGTCCCTCGGTGTGTCCAACGTGCCGAGCAGGTGGAGGAGTGTGCTCTTGCCCGAGCCGCTCGGTCCGGCCAGCGAGGCAAGCTCGCCTTCCTCGATTGAAAAGCTTAGCCCAGCGAACACCTCGACATCCGCTCGGCCAGCGACCGGAAAGCGCTTCGTCAAATTTCTGGCTTCGAGAATACTACCCATGAGTGCGCGAGCGTTTGTGCTTCATGAACATTGCCGAATCTGATCCGTATTCACAAGTTCCTCCAGACAGCACATAAAAAATTGATTTTCGATTTTTGTTTGGAGTTCATGAACACACCGTCCTCACTTTCTCAAGGCCCACGCCTTGCCTTTCACACCGATAGTGCCCATGTCAACCTCTACAATATAATACTCCCGGACCCGGCCATCCAGAAAAATTGCAAAAGAAGATCCCGAACGGTTGATTCGTATCCTTGCACCGATGCCGAACTCTCAAAACGTGTCCGCCAAGCCGATCATCGACAGCGGCATCACCGCCGCGCTCCACACGATCGAGCATCATCTGAAAGGGAAGCAGCTAACCTCTCTTGTCATTCCCGCGGAAGCGGGAATCCAGACCCTCTTCTCTCCGCCAGTCCCAAGTTGTGCAGCTGTTCTTACAGCCTGCAGCCCAGTTCACCGAATCGGAATGTGAAGAGACCCCTATATTAGTATAACATCAAAAGGGTATCAATCCATCGCACACTTTCTCTAACAGATTGAATTCACATGACTTACAGGGAAAATACCGAGCCAATGCTCATCATTAGTGAAGAAACCCCCTTCCATCTATTACAACGTTGTTCGACCCTCCCGGCATCGCAACTTTTCGATGAATTCTGAAAAATCCTCAGACCTGGTTTCCAGCGGCGAAGAATAAGAGTGGCACAGCCGTTCTCGGCTGTGTCGCGGACTTTTAGTCCGCGGCCCTCCGGAAGAGTCGATCTAAAAGGCTTGTCCTGAGCCTGCCGAAGGATCGACCCCACAGCCGAGAACGGCTGTGCCACTTTTCTCCGGCGGCACTATTCCCATCGAGCACAGCTTCAAGCCCGCACACCCATCATGGTCCCGAAGCGACTCATCATACTCTCCATTTTCGCCGCACTGGCGGCAGCGCACACGGAACCCTCGTCCGCGCAATGGGAGTCGGTCGGTACATTCCCGCACCTAATCGCGAATGTCCATTTCTTGAGTGACGTCGGCCATCCTGAAATCGGTTTCGTTGGAATGTGTAGGGCAGATAAGCAATTCTTTTTTAGCGACTCAGAGCGAGATCCGGCAGACGTGTGGCGGACATCCGATGGTGGCATGACCTGGCAAGCAATTTCGCTGACGGTAAGTGTCGGGGACGACTTTTGTACAGGCTGGGATCTCACCTTCAAGGATTCGTTGAATGGCTGGATGACCGGACATGATTACTTCCACACAACGGATGGTGGCATTACATGGAATCACATGTCACAAGTTGCTGAAGGAACTGAAACAGGCATCTACTATCATCCGATTACAAAGTTATTGTTTTTATCCACGTTCTATATGCGTCAGTCATTTTCTTCCGGTGATGGCGGTTTGACATGGACTCGTTTCAGCGGGGATCAAGCTGGCTACGCGTTTACGGGCTTGAATGGAATTGTTGCTGGTTGCGACGGAGCAGGCAATTATACGCTTTACACTGCCGATGGTGGTGTCTCCTGGTCTCAATCAGCGTTCAAGGACGAGTGCTGGCAACCTGTGGGTATTCCCGGCACAACGACCTTTTTTGCTGCATCGGAGCATGAGAACAGAGTATCGCGATCGGATGATGGCGGAAAGACCTGGCGAACGATATTCTCATACGCGCCTCCAAGGACTCCATTTAATTTTAAGGGACTCTCAGGGTGTATTAGAGCAGATAAGTGTGGCAATCTCTACATGCAATCAGACACAGAAGGAATTTTGATGTCTGCGGACGAAGGCATCTCATGGCATTCGATTGGCGGTCCTTCGGCGGGGATGGACGTACGTATTTGGATCACCGACGATTATCTCTATGCGGGTGAAGGCCCCACCGGCGGCAACCCAGCTGAACTCACCGAACAGGGCGCGTTATGGCGATATCGAATAAGTGATCCACCTGCTCCACCAGTGATCGTAAAAGCCTTATCCTCGAAGTTAAGAGCGGGAGACACAGTGGGTGTTTCTTACACAATGCCGAGTGATTCGGTCTTCGGCTTTGACACGGTGCATTTTGCAATTCACTTCGACGATGCGCTCGATTTGAGGAGTATTGTCTTGCCACCGGGCTGGAGCGTTCTCGATTCAAGCAGCAAGAATGGAGTGCTTGACCTTTGGATGATAAGTGACTCGGCTCCTCTTCGCTCACAGTTGCTGGCGCTTAACTTTGGAACTGCACTCGAAAACTCTTTCGCCAAAGTGTATTTAGACAGCGCCCACTTTTATTACACTCACCCTGCCATCTGCGGCGATAATGCACTCGCACTCGCCGGGCCGGATTCGGTCGAGCTCGACTTCACCGGCTGCGGCGATTCCACGCTTCTGCGGTACATGGCGGACTCACTGGCGTTCCGTATCGTGAGTGTGCAGCCCAATCCAGCAAGCGGGGCGTTGGACATAACGCTATCGCGTGCAACCGGGACGGCTGTGGCATACGAACTCTACGACGCGCTCGGCACCACTCGCTTGCGTGGCGTGACGCAGGGTGGGGACATCGCGCTCGATGTGTCCTCGCTGCCGGAAGGGATCTATTTCTTCCGGGCGTCTACTGAGGGTGCTACGCCGGTTTCGAGGAAAATTGCTATCGCGAGATAATCATTCCCACCGGAGTGCCTGTGCCGGCTCCACGTGCGCGGCGCGGCGGCTGGGGAAGAGCGAGCAGAGCGCCGTGAGTCCGAACGAGCCGAGTCCGACGGTTAGGAAATCCTGCCAACGCAACTCGACCGGCAGCGCGGGAATGATATAGACCGTTGAGTCCAACGTGAAGAATCCGAATTGCTTTTGCGCGAGCACGACGCCGAGTCCGATCACGCATCCGAGGATCGTCCCCAGCGCGCCGATGAGCATCCCTTCGTAGAAATAAATATTGCGGATGCCGGTGAGCGTGGCGCCGAGCGCGCGGAGCAGTCCGATGTCGCGCTGCTTCTCGAAGACCGTCAGCGTGAGCGAGCCAAAGATATTGAACGCAGCGACCGCTACAATCAGAAACAAAATGATGTATGCCACCCACCGCTCGATCTCCATCACGGAGTATAGCTCCGTATGCAGGTCGTACCAGGACTGGACGACATAATTCTGACCGAGCGATTTGCGAAGCTTGTCCCTTACGTCGTTTGCGTCCCGTACATCCTTTAATCGCAAGTCGATTGTCGTCGCGGCGCTCTGTGGCAGATCGAAGAGATCCCGCGCCGTCTCGGGGCTGACGTAGGCATTCGTCAGATCATAGTCGCGGTTGTTCGCAGCGAATATCCCGCGCACAACGAGCCGCCGGGTGCGTGGCGCGACTGGCTCGGTCAGGATGCGTTCGAGTCCGGTCGGGCTGTAGATTTCGAGGCTGTCGCCCAGTTGGAGCGCGAGTTCATCGGCGAGGATTTGTCCGACAACAAGACCATCGGAATCGAGTTGAAGCTTTCCGGACTGAATGCTCTTCGCAAGTCCGGAGACTTCGCTCGCGGCGGTGTCTGAAATGCCAGTAAGATCGACGACCTTCGGCAGCGTGTAATGCACAAGCACCGCCTTGCCGTGAATGGCAGGCGCGGCGTGTTGAACTTCCGGCTCATGCCGCGCGACGCGCAGGATGCTGTCCACGTTTGTGATGAGAGGGGGGCCGGTGGTGTTTACACTATCGGGGGAGGCAGATGCGGAAATGCGAACGTGCGGATCGAAACTGACATAGACTTGGGTCACCACGGAGGAAAAACCGTTGAAGACCGAGAGCACGACGATGAGCGCCGCAGTGCCAACGGTGAGGCCCGCGATCGAGATAATACTGATGATCGTGATGAAATTCTCGCGCCGTTTCGAGAAGGCGTACCGGCGGGCAAGGAAGTATTCATAACGCATCGTGGTGCAAATTTACCGCTTTGGATGAATCTTTAACGAAGAAGAGTGATTTTATGTCATTCTTCGCTTCTATCAGAACGACACTTTGGATGGAGTAGTGAATATGAAATCGTGGATACCGGTCATCATTCTCGTGCTAACCGTTACAAGTCTGCACGCGCAGAACATCGGTCGCGGCATCGTCATTAACGAGGTCTATATCGGCACGGGCGCGAGCACTGGCGATCAGTACATCGAGCTGTACAATCCGCAGACTACGACGCAATACTTGGACGCGAACATGATCGTTCAGTTCGGCGCCACCGGTGGTGCACTTTCGGGCCGCGTGCTCTCGGGTGCGCTGACCGCATGGAAATTCCCGGGTCGTCCGGGTGGCCGGACGCTCGCACTTGCGCCGGGCAAGTTCGCTGTTGTTGCTGCGAGCGCCATTAACGGCAAGGCGCTCGACCTGTCCAAAGCTGGATACGAAGCTCACGCAGCGCTCGCCGCCGGAAATCCAAGTGCGACGCAGTTACATACACTTTCGCCGGCGATG
>JADGPZ010000074.1 GCA_017882165.1 Candidatus Kapaibacterium sp. | reverse complement strand
GATGACGGTCACACCTGGCAGGTCGATACGGCTCACTATATCTTCAACGATATTATCACGGGTGGGAAGGGATATACGCTGATCACTCACACGAGTGGTCAAGGCGTTCACTGGCTGAGTCCGTGGGAGAGCCCGGATTCGAGTTGGCTGCAAGCCAACGGATCGTACGCTGTGGATCAGGATGGGACCATGCTACAGTTTGCAAAGTCATATTATTCTAGCGATCCGGAAGTTCTTATACGGGAATCGAAATCCGGTGTCATCCTCGACACGCTCTGTGTCACCCCGGATTCCCTGTCGTTCTCTGCCTTGGTAGTGGACTCTGTCGGTCATATCTTCGGAGCCTCTGCGATGAATCAATCTCCGTACGGGGGATTATTTAGATTTGTCTCTGCGAACGAGTCGGTCTCGACAGCTTCACCGCAGTCTGAGAATGAGATGGCAGTATCGGTTTCACATGAGGTGCTCACGATCGGTTCACCGTTCGAGATTCGGTCAGCCCAAGTGATCGACGTGACAGGCCGATCCGTTTTGGGAATTCCGGGCAGGAATTCTACGGCGCTTTCTGTGAGCATTGCACGTCTTCCGACCGGCGCGTATATTGTCAAGGTCGAAGACGCGGCGGGAGCGAAAGTCCGGAAACTAACTCTCATGCGCTGAATCCCGTAGCCACGTCAGGATTCGACCTGGCGGCTTGAAACTCTTTGCGCCACTTCTCGTTTGTTCACCTGTCGGGCCTGTCCAGGCCCCTCTCTTCGAACTCAGAGCACAAATAGAAGCCTATAGACGATTTCTACGATTTCTGAAACGCACTGAACGGATGTCCGTTCAGCCAAGGTATGAGAATGAGCGGAGGCCCACCAAGGGTGGCTTTCGGTCTATGTTCGGAACGAGAAATTGTCGGTCATGTCACAGCACACAGAGCGCAACGGTAGGCTCAGCATCTCGCTGATGGCTATTGCTTTGCTTGCGATTTCGCTCGCGAGTCCGTTCCTCGCGCGTGCGCAATCGGCGAAGTGTTTTGAGGTGCTCTCGGCCACGCCCACCGAGCTTGTCGTGCGGATCGCACCGCAGTATCAGAATTATACCGTCGTCGCCAGTTCCGGCCAGACTTTCACGGAAGTGACGTTTGCCGGTGGCTCGAACATGGACTCGGCTGGCGCGCCCGGGACGATGAAGCTCCTGCTGCCACTGCTCGCGCCCAATCGCACTCCGGCGGCAGTTGAGATACTCGATCAGCAACTTGACATCGTCCCGAATATCGATCTTGCTCCGGTTCCATCACATGTGAAGCGAAACGGGGAATATCAGCCACAGTATGTGGTCGCCCCCGAGCGATATTTCGCTCGGCAGCCATTTCGATTGTTTTCCATTGAGTCATCAACGCTCTTCCGCACATCTTATATGGAGCGGCTTATCGTTAGCCCGGTGCAGTACGATGCGAATTCTCGGACACTGACTCGCGTCCGTTCGCTCACGTTGCGCATTCGATTTTCTGGCGCCGCATCAACATCGGAACCGGTTTCTCAGGTGACCCCGAGCGAGTCAGAGTTATATCGAAACGTATTTATCAATGGTTCGGTCTCTGAGTTCTACCGCTCAGCCGAGCATGAACTGATGGCCGGCATTCCAGCAACTAAGGGTTCGCGGTTCGCCCTCTCTGCCTCCGACGGTCAATGGCTGCAAGTCGAGACGACGGACGAAGGCATTTATCGGATCACCGCGCAGGACCTTTCGAACTCGGGGATCACCGGCGCGATCGATACCAGCACCATCGAACTCTTCGGTGTTGGCGGCGACGTGCTGAGCGAGCGTGTGACGAACACGACCGGCGAGTGGCTCACATGCCCGATCGAGATTCACGCGGATGCTTCGGGACTTCGCGACATTTGCTTTTATGCGCCAGGAGTCACCGTATGGAAATACAGCGCGGAGCAGTTGAACGTGGACGGGTTATATCACACGATCAATCCCTATAGCTCGACCGGTCATTTTCTTCTCAAGATTGGCGGGCAGCACCTCGGCTCCGCGCTTAGAGTCCAGCCGGCGCCGGACACGCCTTCCGCGACGCCTGAATCCAGCAGTACCGTCTTCACGGCGGTCACGCACCAAGTCCAGTTACAACTCGAGAACCAACTGAACTGGGGCCGTGAAATGCTCGGTGAGAAAATCACCCGCAACGATGTCGGTCCGCTCCAAGTTGCGATCGCCCCGCCCGGCTACCTACCCGATTCGACGACGATCCGCATTGGCTACGATGCAAACATCGGCACCTCGGATACCGGGTCGGTTGCGGTCACGATCAACGGTCAGAACTTGGGCACGATTGCCGCGCATCGGAGCGGAATGATTTACGCACGCAATTGGGACAATGCGATCGCGGTTCCGGCTTCCATCGGTTCGGGACCGTTCACCGTGGGTATGACCTTCGCGAGTGGTGACATTGCGGCCTGGGCACGGCTCGCATTCATCGAATTCATGTACCGCCGCTCCACCTCGATCGGCTCAGCGGAAATTCCGTTTTTCGTGCTTGGTACCAAGCGAGCGTTTACGTACAACTTCCAAAACGCCGCTGGTGGCGAACTCTGGGATGTGACAGCGGGCATCACTCCGCGCGTGCTTGCATCCGCAACCGGGAATGCGATGGCTGCGGATGTGCAAGGTAATACCGGGAAAATGCGGCGGTTGATCGCGTGGTCCGGGCAGTCACTACTCTCGCCGAAACTCTCCAAGCTCGGCGCGCCAACCCTTCGTGAGACCATCGGTCAGACCGGTGCTGAAGAGATTATCCTTGCTCCGAACGATCTTCTAAGCGAGGCCCGGCAACTCCAGCAACTCCGTGAACAGGGCGGTCAAGCCACGGAGCCGATGAGCGCCGCCGTTGTCAACATCGAGGATGTCTATCGTGAGTTCGGTTACGGCTCACGGGACATCACGGCGATTCGTGATTTCATGGCGTACACATTCCGGCATGGCGCGACAAAGGTCCACTATCTGCTGCTGCTTGGTGGCGGCCATTGCGATTACAAGGGTGGCCTGGCAAGCGTCCCGAATTGGATCCCAGTCTTCGAGGTGATTCCAGCCCAAAGTCTCGGATCGTATCGGCTGGATGTCCCGTCCGATCCCTATCCGTATCCGGACGACTCCTACTATGCCCGTCTTGTCGATACGACCGCTGCGGACGGACACCGTAACGACGTGGCCGTTGGCCGCGTCTCCGCTCGGACCGTAGAAGATGCCGACGCATTTGTGGCCAAGACAATTCACTACGAGCACGGAAGCGATTCGAGTTCGTGGCGGTCGCTGGCCACGTTCCTTGCCGATGACCGGGTCTACGACCAACCCGACTGTGATCCCATCGATCATCTTGGCGATTCGGAGGCTGAAGAGAAAGAACTGCAGGATCGCATTCTCGTCCATCAGATTTATGATGTGAGCTATCCGGTTCAGCAGACCTCCGGCGGCCGGAAGCAGCCTTCGGTCGAACAGGCGATTATTGCGGCGATGAACCAGGGAACCGTCCTCTTCTCCTTTGTAGGTCACGGCAACCCAAATATCTGGACGCACGAAGGTGTGCTCAATGTTCCTTCGACCATCGACCGTTTCACGAATTTCGACCGACTTGCCTATCTCACAACGGCAACCTGCGATTTCAGCGAGTTCGACAATTATAATGCCGCGGTTGCCGGAGGTGTCTACTTCCTCTTGAAGCCGAATGGCGGCGCGATCGGTCTGCTTGGCACGTCCCGCTCGGTGACCGGCGACGACTTGTTGCTGCCGGCCTTCTACTCGACACTCTTCGGGCCGACGCCCGAAAGTGGGTTTGGTACTTCGAGCGTTGGCGATGCCCTCATTCACGGCAAATTCGTCTGTACGTCGGAGAACCTGCCAGTATACTATCTGCTCGGCGATCCCGCCCAGCGGTTGCTCCTGCCAAAGCGGTATGTCAGCTTCGATAGTCTCAGCGGCACCGCGCTCGGCGCACAGCAGGTTCGGCTTCCGGCGCTCTCGCAGGCACGAATCTCGGGTCACATCATGCAGGGCAACGGTACTGCTCTTGTACCGGACCAGACTTTTAACGGAACTGCGACGGTGACCTTGTATGATGCTCCAACGCTGGAACGGGCGACGACGGTCTGCCCGGGCACCGCCGGACGCATCTGGCCCGACGCCTACTTCGTCGAAGGACCAATTCTCTATCGCGGCACAGCCACCGTCCGGAATGGACAGTTCTCCGTAAGCTTCGTGGTGCCCAAGGATGTCAAGCTTGACTCGATGTCCGCAAAGCTGTCGGGTTATGCCTTTTCGGACGACGGCCGAAGCGCTTTGGGTGCCATGGATAGCCTGCTTCTCGTTGCACCAACGATCCACGCGGGCGTTGCCGACACGGTGGGACCCGGGCTCGCAGTATTTATCGGCAGCCGGGCGTTCCGGAGCGGCGATGCTGTCTCGAAGCATTCAGCGGCCATCGTCGATGTGAGCGCATTGCATGGACTGAATACTTCTACGGTCAGCGTTGGTCATAGCTTCGTAGCATGGGTGGATGACGCACAGGATTCCGCGATCGACCTGGCTTCGACCTACGTCTCGAAGCAGGATGATTACACGTCCGGCACCAGTATTCACGCCATCGAATTGCCGGCTGGACATCACACGTTGCGCGTCAGGGCGTTCGACACGTACAACAATCCGAGCTTTGCCTCGGTCGATTTTGTGGCCAAGAACGAGGATCCGTATCATCTGTATGAACTATCAATCTGGCCGAACCCGCTCTTCGACCACACCACGTTCAGCTTTACGCAACCGGGTCAAGCCGGAAGCCTGATCGAAATTACACTTTCGATCTACACGACGGATGGCCGTTTGGCCCGCACCATTATTGCGCAGACGCGCGAGAGCACCGTGGATATTCCGTGGAATGGACTTGACGCTGCCGGCAACACGGTAGCCAACGGCATTTATCTGTTCTCCATCGCCGCGCAGAATCTTGACAATGGCACATCTACCGAAGCGACAGGCAAATGCGTTGTAGCCAGGTAACAATACAGAAAAAGTTTAGAAAGCATATTTGGATGTATCCTACGAAACCGAAACTGATGAAACGACTCCATTGGGGACTCATACTGCTGGTTGCCGCTCTCGCGTTGCCAGTTATTGCCACAGCTCAGACCACTTCCACGGCTGTGCCGTTCATGCTCATTGCACCCGATGCACGCGCCAGCGGCATGGGTGATGTCGGAACCGGGACACCGGAAGATGTCGGGGCGATCTATTGGAATCCGGCAGGGCTGGCATACCAGACCGGCAAATCGGTCTCGATGACCCACTCGCAATGGTTGCCGCAGTTCAACCAAAACGACCTCTTCTACGACTACCTGAATTTCAAGTGGAATGACTCAGAAAAATTCGGCGGGACGATCGGCGCGAGCATCGTCTTTCTGAATCTTGGCCAATTCATATACACGACCGAGAACTCGCCCGATCCTCAGGGCACGTTCAACTCGTTCGAATACGCGGTCACGGTCGCTTATGCGACGAAGCTTGCGGAAGACTGGAGCTTCGGTGGGTCGTTGCGCTACATTCAGTCCACGCTCTCCACGCTGCACGTGGCGAACGAGCGGACCGGCGGCGTGGGTCGATCGGTGTCGTTCGATCTCTCGGCCCTATGGAAGCCCGATTCGACGTATGTCGAGGGGATTGCCAATGCGCTCGAAGTAGGATTCAACCTGGCCGACATTGGCCCCAAGATTCGCTACGTCGATGCGTTGCAAGCTGATCCGCTTCCGACCGAACTGCGTATCGGTGCCTCGTATAAACTCTACAAGGACGAGTACAACGAATTGACCGTCGCGTCTGACGTTTCGAAGCTGCTCGTTCATCGCGATACGAGCACGCAGTTTGCCGATCCGCTGCCAAAGTCCTTTATCACATCGTGGGACAGCTATACCGGACAATCACTCATGTTCTCCAACGGGATCGAGTATTGGTACGATCAACTCGTCGCGCTCCGAGCCGGATATTACACCGAGGGTTCACACGTTGGCGGACGGAATTATCTGACGTTCGGCGCAG
Organism: Candidatus Kapaibacterium sp.; assembly: GCA_017882165.1. GTDB lineage: Bacteria > Bacteroidota > Ignavibacteria > Palsa-1295 > Palsa-1295 > PALSA-1295. The sequence goes on along the minus strand of JADGPZ010000074.1, from coordinate 9,514 downwards.
GTCTGCGATATGATTCCTATCAGTTCGATTTCAGCTATATCGACACCTTCGATCAGAACCACCCGCTCGCCAACACACTCCGTTTCACGCTTGGGATCAAGTGGTGAAGAAGAAAGAAGAAAGAGGAAAGAAGAAAGAAGGAATTCGCATCCGGCAGCGCCTTTCTTCTTTCTTCTTTATTCTTTCTTCTCTATTCCTTTTTCTCTTTTCCATTAAGATCGCTCACGCACAGCCGATTCCGCGCGCAGTGCTTGCGGGCTATGCCCTTAACTCCGAACCGCTTCCGCTTCGGGACTCCGTCCCACTCTTTGAGAAGCAAGCGGCTCAATCCGAAGGCTCGCGAAAGAGTCCGTTCCTTGCAGCTGGGTTATCGGCCATTGTGCCGGGACTCGGCGAGTATTATTGTGGCGAGCAGATTTGGCGCGGGATGATTTTTACCGGGCTGGAGATTGGATTGTGGGCCGAGTATTTTCACTATAATGCACGAGGAGCTGATTCAACGGCTGCATTCCGCTCGTTCAGTGACGCGCACTTCAGCACGTGCCGGTATGTCAGTCACATGGATTCGATCCTAACCTCGGATACAAGTCGTGCGCGTGCCGCCCACAACTATCTTGCTGACTGCCGGGACTCCGCAAGCATCCATCGCGCAGAAGCGTATCTCGACAGCCTCAGTAATTACGGGACCGATCCCACCATCAAAGATTTCGGACACCGGCTGATATTGAACGATCCCCAGCAGTACTATGAGATGATCTCGAAGTACGTGCAATATATTCCCGGTTGGGATCAGATCGGGAATTGGAACGCGGCGTCCGATATGCGCGATCGCATGAACTTTCAGTATGGAGTCGCCCAGGGAATGATTTGGGGTGTTATTATCAACCATATCCTCTCGGCGGTTGATGCGGCACTGCTGGCTAACGACCACAATTCGAAGCTGCGGCTCCATGGCGATTTGATATTGAAGCCCTATCCCAATGGCTCGCTGGGTTACGTCCCGACGGCGAATATGCAGCTAACTTTCTGATTGTGCGTTGATCCAGCCTCGTCCAACGTATTTTTGTACCGATGAGAATAGCACTGTTCGGGTATGGCAAGATGGGCCACGAGATTGAGGCTGCGGCTTCGGCGATGGGTCATGAAATCGTGGCTCGCTTTGACATTGAATGTCCGGCGTCGATGGAGGCTCTACGTGAGGCTAAAGCAGACGTTGCAATCGACTTCAGCCAGCCAGACGCCGTTGCTGGCAATGTGAAGCTTGTGGCTGATGTCCGCGTCCCACTTGTGATTGGTACGACGGGATGGGAAAGGGATCGAGATGCCGTTCGCCGAGTTATTGACGAAGCAGGAATTGGTTGTGTGTTCGGATCGAATTTCTCGATTGGCGTAAACCTGTTTCTCGAAATCGTGAAGATGGCCTCCAAGCTTCTGGATGATGCGGGATACGATGCCTACATTTCCGAGGCGCATCATCGGGCCAAGAAGGATTTCCCCAGCGGCACAGCGCTCCGGCTCGCCGAGGCGGTGCTTTCAGGAATGAAGTCGAAATCGCGCACCATCAGGGAGTTGCCTGATGGCGAGGCGATAGCCAAGGACGCGCTGCTCATTAGCTCCATCCGGGCTGGCGCAATTCCCGGTACGCACACGGTTGGCTTTGAATCGGAAGTAGATTCGATTGAACTGACGCACCGCGCCCGAAGCCGCCGTGGCTTCGCCATGGGTGCGGTGAAGGCCGCCGAATGGATCGTCTCCAGAAATGGATTCTACCGATTCGAAGAACACGTCACCGATATTCTTGTTGGTTCATAACAGCTATGCACAAATTACTACGCGGAACAGGAACGGCGGTCGTCACCCCGTTCGCAGCCGATGGGCTGGTTGATTTCGAGGCATTCCAGCGCCTTGTCGATCATCAGATAGAAGGCGGAGTCGAAATGATCGTGCCCCTCGGTTCGACAGGCGAGAATCCGACAATCTCGCGCTCGGAACGCACTGAAATCTTCCGCTGGATCATCGAATATGTCGATCATCGTGCGATCATTATCGCCGGTACGGGGACCAACGATACTCGCACGTCCGTCGAATTTACGGAAGAAGCGTTGGCCTTAGGCGCTGATGCCGCGCTCGTTGTCACACCGTACTATAACAAGCCAACGCCGAACGGACTCTTTTCCCATTTTAAAGCAGTGGCTGACGTTGGATTGCCAGTCCTGATGTACAACGTCCCCGGCCGGACGGGACTCAACATAAATGCCGAGACGACGCTCCGCTGTGCTGAGATCGAGAACGTCATTGGTATCAAAGAAGCCAGTGCGGACTTCGCGCAGTGTATGGAAATCATCCGCAACGCTCCGGCTGGTTTCCATCTGCTCTCGGGTGAGGATAACCTGACAGTGCCACTCATCGCCATGGGTGCGAAGGGGGTTGTGAGTGTGACCTCGAACGAGGTCCCGCGCGAGTTCTCACGAATGGTACGCTTCGCACTGGATGGAAAGGTCATCGAGGCCCGCGCAATTCACTATGAACTGCTTGACCTGATGAAGGTCAACTTCATCGAATCCAACCCCGGCCCGGTGAAGGCCGCGCTTGCCATGATGGGCATTATTCAGGAGCAACTTCGCTTGCCGCTCGTGCCCGTCAAGCCTGAAAGCCGGAAGAAGATCAAAGATGTTTTAGAGCACCTCGACGGCATCCTCCTTGAGGAGATGGCGTGAAGGTCAGGTTTCGGCCCGCTGCCCGCGATTGAACAACTCTCTCATCATCGCATCCTCTTCGTTGCTCATCGTGACATTCCGCCTCGCCACGACCGCCTTTGCAACCGCGATTGCCTTCTCATAGCGGTAGGTTACCATTTCATTTGCGCCGCCCCAAGAGAAACTTGGAATCCACTTGGGCGGGAAGCCTTCGCCAAAGATATTGCAGCTTACTCCAACAGCAGTTCCGGTATTGAACTGCGTCCCGATTGCGCTCTTGGAGTGATCGCCCATCATCAGTCCGACAAAGAGGGAGCCGGTATCGAAGACTTCGCCTTCGACAGTGACGCGGACAGGGGAGTAGTCGTTCTTCAAATCGCTGGTATTCGTACCGGCGCCAAGATTGACCCACTCTCCCAAGAAGCTGTGACCGAGATAGCCATCGTGTTGCTTGTTCGAGTATCCTTGCACGATGGAGTTTTCGATCTCGCCGCCCACTTTCGAGACTGGTCCGATGGTCGTCCCGCCGTAGATTTTCGAGCCGACCTTGACAATCGAATCTTTGCCGATAAAGACCGGTCCGATAATCGTCGAGTGCGGCATGATGTGCGCACCTTCCTCGATCATGATCGGGCCATCGGTGCAATCGAGTACAACACCTGCGCCGATTTTCGCGCCGGGATGAAGATAGAGTTGGTCGGGATTTTGGATCGCAATGAAGCGGAGTGATGCCGGATCGACAAGCTGCTTCGTTTGCGATTTCAGAAATTTCGCATCCCGAACGAGGGCCAAGGGATTCTGATGAACCAACTCCCAAATAGAACGGATCGTAAACGCATTCGGAGGCCCGATATAGGGATCGAACGGCTCGCCAGCGATTAATGCTTCGGCAAGTTCGGGTACCAGCTCGGATCGGTGATAGGATTCGCCCAGAGCATCGGCGCAGATCGCTGACCGCGCATTGACCAGCAGCGATTCTCCCTTGGGTAGTTCGTTGACCGGCAGCGCGTAGCGCGCCCGCACCACATCCACCAACTCCTTGCGGCAATGAAGATAGATTGCGGCCTCGGGATAGAGCCGCTTCATGCGCTCAATGCCCGTCATTGCGCCGGAGCGCAATTCTGCGACACACCGCGTGTAGGTCAGAGGTAAAAATCTCCGGCTCCGTGCGAGGTCGTCTTCGTAAATGAGGATGCTTTGAAACGGGAGAGCCATACTGAGAATTGTAGCGGCGCGGTTTCATCGTGGGCGATGGCCGCGCCTCTTGAACTTCCGCTCCTATTTCAAGATAACATTGCCCCGAAAGTGGGCGCGGAAACCGCGCCACTAGAATTAGGCGGCCGGAGTCGCTGGATGATCGCTCATCCCCTGCTTCTCTTTGCGCTCGGCAATCTGCTTCGCAAACTTCTTCTGGAAGCGCTCGACGCGGCCGGCGGTATCGACCAGCTTTTGCTTGCCGGTGAAGAACGGATGGCAATTCGCGCAGATTTCCAATCGGAGCGTGTCCGTCTGGGCGGTCGAACGGGTTTCGAATTCATTGCCGCAGCCTGCACAGTGGACCGATACGGTGTGGTATTTAGGGTGAATATCTTTCTTCATAACTTCTTATTTTGGCGCGGACGGATGTTGCCGTACGCCTGATTTTTGATGGCCGGGGTTAACAGACCCGCTTTTAGATAACGTTCCGTTAAGTGCCCACGCTCGGTTCCGTAGACCGGGGTTCCGGAACGGGTTCTGGCGCGTAGTCCACAAAAGCGTCGTAAATCTTCCGGAGCTTCAGATTCGTCTTCCGGAGTGCCGCCTGGTGCTTTCGGATCGTCTCGAAATCGCCCCTGCGGATCGGGCCGGTCAGAACGTCGGTGGCGGTATGCTGCAATACGTTCGAAAGTGACTGCTCCATAAGCGGACGCACGGCGTCCTTCATTGTCTTTGGGTCTTGCCCGAGGCCCGTCGCAATATCTTCGATCGCGCCGCCCAGAAGCGTGATGAAATTCGCAGCGAAGACCGTCATCGCATGATAGAGTGGCAGAGCATCGGCTGGTAGTTCGATCACGCCTTTGCCGCCCATGGCTGTGACGAACTGCTTCGCCCATCGGATTGCTCGTGGATCGTCCGAAGAGGCCATCCAGTAGATGCCCTTCAGGAGCGCAGCGTCCGGCTTCGGAAACGTCTGCATCGGATGCAGGACGAGTCGCATCATGCCTTCGCGCTGCGGCAGAGCGGTCGCCGCCAGCGATCCAGCCAAATGGACCATGATCTGTGGGGTGAAGCTTCCAGCGTGCCCGCTCTCGGCGTGCCCAATAGCTTTTGCAGCAACCTCGGCGATCTTATCGTCCTTCGATGCAACGATTACGACCTCGGCACTCAAAGCCGGGTATTTCTCTCCCCGCGCTGAGTGGATGACCGTCAGGCTGTACTTGCCGGACGCGCCGATAGCTTTCGCCAGCGACTGGCCTACTTTGCTTTTCCCGATGATAGCGATGGTCTTCAAATTCTCATTGACAATTACTTAGATGGTGCGCGAGCGTTTGTACTTCATGAACTGTGGCGTATCTGATCGAAAAACGCCAGTGTGTCAAACAGCAAAGTCTTAGGAGTTAATCGTTCTACTCAATTGAATTGTCATTTAATGAACGCCCGATCCGAGCATACACGTTTCTTTGAGCATCCTAAAGTGCATCATGCAGGTGCCCATCATCTTAGGAACAATATAATATGCAAAATCAGTCACTTGCAAATTTTTGCTGCCGGCAGCCTACTGGGCTGAGGTGGGATGAATTAGTTTGGCGGTGCGGCGGTTGCCTTGAATCATCGGAGGTCACATGGTTGGGAAGTCTGCTTTTACTTTAAGATCGTCGGGTTCGTCGCTGGCTCTTGCAATCGTGCTCTGCGCCGCAGGAGGTGTTGCGAGCACTGTAAACGCGCAGACCTCTTCGATTGTAGCCCATCTGCTCTTCCCGCCGAGGAATTACGAGATTCGGCTCGGCGATACGATTCAGCCCATCGTGCGGATCAGGAACGCGGACAACGTTGCCCACACGGCGATCAGAGTCGAGTACCGCATCCGCAACGTCGTGACCCTTATCGTAGTCTATGACGACTCGATCACGGTGCCGAGTCTCGCGCCGGGCGACAGCACCGACCTGAAGCTTGCTTCGTACCCGACCGATCCAAATCTGTTGGAAGAGCTTGGCACGTTCGATGGGTGCCTCATCGTGGGCGATACGATCTGCTCGCGGCTCTTCGGCGTCCGCCGGACTGTGCAGCCATATCGCGATCCCTCTAATAACTACAGCAAGTCCATTGTCGATCAACGGTCGAGTACAAAGATCGATGCACCAGATCAAACCCTGTGGATCTCGCTCGGCGCACAGGTGGTCGAGGGCGACGACTCGACATGGGATCCGCCGCCACCACGCGATCTGAATGGTGGCGGATACGGGCCAGACACGTTGCACTCGCCAGTGATTCGTCTTGATCGCAAAGACCTTGCCGGTAATTCCTATTCCGGCAATGGTGTGGGCGATACGCTCACGAGTTTTCCAATTAACCTACTTGGGCAAACTCGCGCCAATCTCATCTTCGACTATTTCCGAGGAAGCCGGACTCACTATCCACTCGGGTGGGATGCGGAAGTTATGCAGGGACCGGAACCGACTCTCCTTGGTGATTCGGGAAGGGTTGTCCGTCCAGGGGATTCCCTCGTGCTCGAATTCAAGAAGCCCGGAGAACCGGCGTTGAACTCAACGGCGTGGGACCGAATTGCCGCAATTGACGGGGGACACGACTTCGAATTTAAGTCGTTCATCGCTCGTGGCACCCCGAGCACGTGGTATATCACGCTGGATGGAATTACCGATTCGATAACGAATACGCCAAGCTACTTCGACGCCGATTTCCGCTTTCGATTCCGTCTCAAGGCCAAGAACGATGCGCCACTTTCCCCTCCACCCGCCGATGATGCCGATCCATGGTACATTGATAATCCCACTCTGATCGTCCCACGCAAGCCCGATCTGAGTCTTCTCTGGGTGAAGGTAGTGAACCCTTACTCGAAGGTGCCGATGTCACAAGCCACCTTCCCGGTTTTCATCAAGCTTCATGAGATCTCAGCGGGATCGTGGTCTTCCTACTCATACCATGTTGCAATTCTTGATCCTTTGGGCGACACGGTCTATTCTCAGCATGTGTCGGTTGCGCCCTTTACTGACGACACGATTTTGCAGTTTCCTAACTGGGATGCATCTGCAGAAGTGGGTAATGCTGGCAAAGTCTTCATTGTCAAAGCTGTAGCCGATGGGCAGGGATTCGGCATCTTCCCGCCTGACAGCTATTCCAAGTTTTATCTGAACGTCGAGTCCGGCGATCGGGCCGTTCAGGAATTTGCATTCGATGATGCCGGTATTACTCCGCAGTCAGGAGCAGGCAATGACATTCCAACTTTGACGAAGACTCCGGGGGCTGGCATTGGCTTTAGTAACATGAGCGGGAGCTTCGCGATGAAAATCCAACTCGCCCGGAATGACACACTCTATGGCGTAAGACTTTATTTTGGTGACGCGAACCAGCAGGGCGATGGCATCCGCATTTCATTGCTCCAAGGTAATGCGAATTCATGCACTCCTGGGGATACGGTTGAGCAGCCCGGAGTAGCGAGCACGTTCACCGACGTGCGCAAAGGCGGATATTTCAATCAATTTTGGCCTTACTATTTTCCGAAGCCGATGGTGCTTCCACCCGGAACATACTGGCTCTCCGTGAGTCAGGTTGCCAATAACAGCATGGAGCTTGGTGGCGACATTTCGCGCGGGGGAGGGGAGATTGTAGTGGCGGACAACCTCACTCCAAAGATACAACAGATGTATGGGCCCGCATTGCTGGGAGCGCCGTGGTTCGGCACGCAGTATGGCAGTGGACCGGCAGACAACAACGGAGATGTGAGCTGCTCCTTCGCATACGAGACGCCCGCCGGGAGCGGCAACTGGCAGCCAATGATGCCGCGCGAAGGCTTGTGGCCCGTGATGGTTTCCAGCAGTCAACTCCAGCCGAACATCATGGCAAACCTGAGCACATCGCTGACCGGCGCCGGAACCTACCTGCCGATGATTAGACCCGTGCTGACCTCTGCTGTAATCACGCCGCGTGGTGTGACAGCGGACACCCGTGTCTCGTCGAGTCTCTCGCTTTCATCGATCTTTCCAAATCCATTCGATCCATCGGCCAGCTCGACGACGATCGCATTTGCTGTGCCGGCTCCATCGCCGGTATTGCTTACAATCTGCAACATCATGGGAGATGTCGTCAAGACTCTGGTGAAATCGACCATGGCTTCTGGAACGCACTCTGTGTCGTGGGATGGAAGGGATGAACATGGCGCTCTTGTCCCGGCTGGTCCATACCTCATCACGCTCATATCCGCTGGCCACCGCGCAACAGTGAAGATGATCGTGGCGGATTGAGGCGGATGCGACCGCCTATGTTCGGATCGCCCACGATGGCGCCATCCGTGTGACTTTCCCCCCTCATCCCGCGTTCTATGTTTTTACATCCCAATAAATTGATTATGAGACTACTGCTTACCCTGTTGCTTTGCCTCGCCGCTGCGTCTACGGCGATGATGATCGCTCATACCCCTGCTTCAGCCCAGACCCTCGGCACCTGCAAGATTTTTCCCTCGAACAATCCTTGGAATACGCGAGTCGATACGCTACCCATGGATACGGTCCATTCGGCGGCGTACTTGTCACACATTATTCCGACGAAGCATCTTCAGCCGGATTTCAGCATCCCATACAATGTGGTCGGCGCCTCTCAGCCATTCGTTAAAGTGACTGCGACAATGTACCCGGGTGAGAGCGATCCCGGTCCGATGCCGATACCGCCGAACGCACTTCAGGAAGGCCCCGGCGATTCGCACGTGCTCGTCGTCGATACAAGCAACCATCGTCTGTACGAGATGTGGCAGGGTGCCAAGAACATCGATAACAGTTGGAATGCCTCATGCACCGCCATCTTCGCGCTGGACTCGAATAACTATCGTCCCGATGGCTGGACATCGTGCGATGCGGCGGGGCTGCCCATCTTTCCAGGACTCTTGCGCTATGACGAATGCGCAGCAGGTGAGATCAAGCACGCCTTGCGTTTCACGATTGACTCGCTTTACAAGAACACCACGCAAAAGGGATGGATATTCCCCGCGCGTCATCAAGCCGGCGGGAAGACGGACACGACCTATCTTCCGATGGGCGCGCGCTTGCGACTTAAAGCAAGCTACGATATTTCGAGTTTTACGGGTTTTGATAAGGTCGTTGCTGTTGCACTCAAGAAGTATGGAATGATCTTGGCCGATAATGGCTCGTCGATCTTTATATCGGGCGAGCCAAATCCGAATTGGACGAATCTCGATCAGATCCGAACGATTCACGCAACCGATCTCGATGTCGTCTGTACCGGCCCGGTCCGCACGCAGGCCAATCAGTATTCCGATCCGGTGCTGCCGATTCCCGCAAACACAACGGGCATCTCTGCACCGGCATTTGCGTATGACACGGTGCTCGCGGGCACCTCGAACACATTCCAGGTCGTATTGAAGAACACCGGCAACGCAACGATCACTGTTAATACAATCAAGATTAAGGCCGCAATCTCATACGCAACGAATGCGACTGCGCCTCTCACGATCGCAGCGAATGGCAGCCTTTCTATTCCAATCCGGTTCAGTCCCACAAAGCCGGGGCTGATCGTCGATACGCTGACGATCAAAAGCGATGACCCGACCAATCCAAGTCTCAAGGTTCCGCTTGTGGGGTTCGGGACGG